>CALQLM010000208.1 GCA_943331415.1 Bifidobacterium breve | reverse complement strand
TCACCGTCACACTGTCGACCCCGTCGGGGGCGACACTCGTCGACGGCTCAGGTGCCGGATCGATCACCGACCGGGCGACAGCAACCACAACAACCCCGGTGACAGTCACAACCCCGGTGACAGTTACACCCGTGGTGACAGTTACACCCGTGACCACCACCACCGGGGGCACCTACACCGACATCATGGCGTACGGCATGTTCCACGGCAGCGATCACACCGGCATGGATGCTCTGGAAGGCGGGCGGACAGCCATCACGACCGAGGCAGTGGTCGCCTACAACGATCTGCGCCGGTTCGCCGGACTCGCGCCGACAACGATCGATGCCGTCGGCCGGTGGGCATTCGCCAACAGCCTCACCAACAACGCGGAAGCGTGGGGCACCGATGTGCAGGGCGTCGGGCTGTACTACGCAATGCAGGGCGCCAAGGTCGGCTGGATCGCCGACAACAAATACACGCCGAAAATGGTGGCCGATATCGAACGCGCGGCCCGACTGGGAACAGCCGATCAGGTCATGGCCATGGTCGCCCTCTACGGCCACCCCGGCTATGCCAAATACCTGATAGACAACGGCTACCAAACGGCTTTCATCAATACGTTGAAGATGGAGCCGCACTACGGCGGCTGGATGCATGATCGGGCGAACGGCCGACTCATCATCGACGGTGCGGCCACAGCTCACGATGTCAACCACCTCACCATCCTCAGCCACGATCAGACCCAGCCGTTCATGAACGACACCTGGGACTACCCGCAGTGGCCGGCGCTGACCGTCCCGAACACCAAGGTGATCGAGTACTTCCAGAGCATGGTGACACTCGGTGACCCGCGGGGCACCAATCTGACCGCACTGGGCAGCGCGGCCGCCGCGGCAGTCAAGGCCTAGCCGAACTCCACGGTGACGGGGGCATGGTCGGACCACCGCAGCGCGTAGGCGGCCGGCTTCTCGACCCTCGCTGATAATGCACGGTCAGCGAGGGTCGGGCTGGCCAGGTGATAGTCGATGCGCCAGCCGGCGTCGTTGTCGAATGCTTTGCCGCGCCAGGACCACCAGCTGTACGGGCCCGGCTGGTCGGGGTGCTGGCGCCGGACGACATCGACCCAGCCGGACGCCATCAGTTCACTGAGCCACTGACGTTCCTCGGGTAGGAATCCGGCCTTGCGAACGTTGGCCTTCCAGGCCTTGATGTCGTTCTCGGTATGGGCGATATTCCAGTCACCACACAGCACAGCGTCGCGTCCGTCGGCGCCGAGTTCGGCCATCCGCTCGGTCAGCGCGGCCATGAACCGTTCCTTCTCCAGCTGCCGTTCGGTACCGGCTTCTCCGGTGTGCACATAGACGCTCGCGACCGTCACCCCACCCGCCAGGTCAACCTCGATATAGCGGCCGTGCTCGGCGAATTCCGTTGCCGCCAAACCGATCCGGACGTCAGTGAATGGTGTGCGACTGAGGACCGCGACACCGCTGCGGCCCTTCAGATGTGCCTGCGCCGAGGCCAGGTGCCAACCGGTCTCCAGCGCCGGCGCCAGGGCATCGACTACTTGATCGTCATCGGCGCGGGTCTCCTGCAGACACACCACATCGGCTGCAGTGTGCTCCAGCCACGACAGCAGACCGAGGTTCTCCGGCGAGCGCTGTCGTACTGCAGCGCGCACGCCGTTGACGTTGATCGTCGCGACGATCAGTCGAGGGCCCTCTCGAGGGCTTCAGCAATGGTGTGCAGGTACTGCTCGCTGGTCTCGTACGGCTGCTCCGGGCTGATCAGGATGGCCAGATCCTTGGTCATATGGCCGCCCTCAACGGTGGCGATCACCGTCTCTTCGAGCTTGTGCGCGAACTCGATCACCTCGGGTGTGCCGTCCAGCTTGCCGCGGTGCTCCAACCCTCGGGTCCACGCGAAGATCGAGGCGATGGGGTTGGTGGAGGTCGCCTTGCCCTGCTGGTGCTGGCGGTAGTGCCGGGTGACGGTTCCGTGCGCGGCCTCGGCCTCCATGGTCTTGCCGTCCGGTGTCAGCAGCACCGACGTCATCAGACCCAGTGAGCCGTAACCCTGCGCGACAATGTCGGATTCCACATCGCCGTCGTAGTTCTTGCACGCCCAGACGTAGCCGCCCTCCCATTTGAGGCAGGAGGCCACCATGTCGTCGATGAGACGGTGTTCGTAGGTCAGCCCACGGGCGTCGAACTGCTCCTTGTAATCCTCGTCGAAGATCCGCTGGAACTCGTCTTTGAACATGCCGTCGTAGGCCTTGAGGATGGTGTTCTTCGTCGACAGGTACACCGGGTAGTTCTGCACCAGTGCGTAGCTGAATGTCGAGCGCGCGAAGTCCTGAATCGACTTCTTGAAGTTGTACATGCCCATGACGACGCCGCCGTCTTCGGGGATGTGCACCACCTCGTGCACGATCGGCTCGCTGCCGTCGTCGGGGGTGAAGCTGAGCATGACGGTGCCCGCACGGTCGACCTTGAAGTTAGTGGCGCGGTACTGATCACCGAAGGCGTGCCGGCCGATGATGATCGGCTTCGTCCACCCTGGGACCAGGCGCGGAATATTGGAGATGACGATGGGTGCGCGGAAAATCGTGCCGCCCAGACTGTTCCGGATGGTGCCGTTGGGCGACAGCCACATCTTCTTGAGATTGAACTCTTTGACGCGGGCCTCGTCCGGGGTGATGGTGGCGCATTTGACGCCGACATTGTGTTTGAGAATCGCATTCGCCGAGTCGATGGTGACCTGGTCGTCGGTGGCGTCGCGGTGTTCCATGCCGAGGTCGTAGTACTCGAGGTTCACGTCGAGGTGGGGCAGGATCAGGGTGTCCTTGATCAGCTTCCAGATGATCCGTGTCATCTCGTCGCCGTCGAGCTCGACAACAGTGCCCTTGACCTTGATCTTGTGTCCGGTCGACATGTGAGTCGCTCTTCCTCCTGCGGATCGGCGAGCACGCGCTCGCCGGGCCAACATTACAAGGGTCGATTCGAGTACCGATCAGTAGCGTCGTCCGTGGTCAGACCGGCTAGCCAGCTGCCGCCGATGTGGGATAGAATTTGGCCCGGTCATGAGTGCCAGCGTCAAGCCCCGGCTTGCTGGCCGGCAACCCTCCAACCGCGGTGGGGTGCCTCGGGTGATGACCAGGTTGAGCAGTCGCAGTCGGCTGCACGGCAAGCGCGGGCCCGCCCTGACGGGCCCCTACGGAGGCAGGGAAACCTGCCCGTCCCAAGGAGGCTGTGGGCTGATGACTCACCCCGAAGCAGATTGGTCGTTCGAGACCAAACAGATCCACGCCGGCCAGAGTCCGGATAGCGACACCCACTCCCGGGCCCTGCCGATCTACCAGACGACGTCCTACACCTTCGACAACACCGAGCATGCCGCGGCGCTTTTCGGCCTGGCCGAACCGGGCAATATCTACACCCGGCTGATGAATCCGACCACCGGTGTCGTCGAGGCGCGGATTGCCGCACTCGAGGGCGGGGTGGCGGCGTTGTTCCTGGCGTCCGGCCAAGCTGCCGAGACCTTCGCGATTCTCAATCTCGCGGGATCCGGCGATCACATCGTGGCCAGTCCCCGGCTGTACGGCGGCACCTACAACCTCTTGCACTACACGCTGCCCAAGCTGGGCATCGAGACCACGTTCGTCGACGATCCCGATGACCTCGATTCCTGGCGGGCGGCGGTGCGGCCGAACACCAAGGCTTTCTACGCCGAGACGATCTCCAACCCGCAGATCGACATCCTCGACATCCCCGGGGTGTCGACCGTCGCCCATGACAACGGTGTACCGCTGATCGTGGACAACACGATAGCGACGCCGTACCTGATCCAGCCCATCGCCCACGGCGCGGACATCGTCGTGCACTCGGCCACCAAGTACCTCGGCGGCCACGGCACCGCGATCGCCGGCGTGATCGTTGACAGCGGCACTTTCGACTGGACCAGTGGCAAATTCCCGGGCTTCACCGAGCCCGATCCCAGCTATCACGGTGTGGTGTTCGCCGACCTGGGCGCACCGGCCTACGCACTCAAGGCCCGAGTCCAACTGCTGCGCGACCTCGGTTCGGCGGCGGCTCCGTTCAACGCCTTCCTGATCGCCCAGGGTCTTGAGACGCTCAGCCTGCGGATGGAGCGCCATGTGGCCAACGCTCAGAAGGTCGCCGAGTTCCTGGCCGCGCACCGCGATGTGGTGAGCGTCAACTACGCGGGACTGCCCAGCTCGCCC
>CALQLM010000207.1 GCA_943331415.1 Bifidobacterium breve | reverse complement strand
TGCAGGCCTGCAGCCGAGATCATGTCGGCCAGCGCGGCCGCCCGCCACGCCGCATCAACCACCACCGACAGCCGGGCACCACCTCCCACTGTCACCACTTGACCGGCCGCTGCGAGCACCCCGGTCCGGTCGGTGACCGCAGGCGGCACCGACTCAGACGAGAAGAAGGACAGCTGGCTCACGATTCGACAGTAGGGCAGCCGAGAGTAGTTAAGACGCTGCCGGCCCCCATTCGGCTCGGCCGAAGCGAAAAACCCAGCCGGAAATGCGAACACCCCCGCGGGGCCCGTTGCGCGGGTCCGCGGGGGTGTTCGTCAGAGTCGTTGTCGGTCAGACGGCGCGAACGCCGGTGGCCTGCGGACCCTTGGGGCTTTGACCCACCTCGAATTCAACCTTCTGGTTCTCCTCCAAGGTGCGGAATCCCGACCCCTGGATTTCCGTGTAGTGGACGAAAACATCGGCGGAGCCGTCCTCCGGAGCAATGAAGCCGAAGCCCTTCTCCGCGTTGAACCACTTCACAGGTCCCTGTGGCATTTTTCGTACTTTCCTTCTTTTCCGGGAGCGACCTATCCATGTTCGGCGTAGACCGGGTCGGTTCCGACCGCCATCCTTCGTGGCTTCGTCGGAACTCGTCCGACCTACAGACCCTCGCAGGAACTGCGACCGCAACGTCGATCCTGCGAAGCGCCAAACACGAACACAGAAGCTGCGACCACCTTCATCCAATCACGTTCGGCGCGGTTAGGACAGTCTCAGCAACAATTCGAGTCTGAGACTGTAGACAAATCAGACGAAGGGCGTGGGATGGCGAGTTTCGGCAGCGAGTTGCTGACAGCGGTGTGCGGCGACGCCGATGCCGCCGCGGCCACCGCACTGCGCCACGTCGCCGAGATCCCCGCCCGTCGCGCGGAGGTGCGGGACTGGCCGGCCTGGGCGGAGCCTGACCTTCTCAACGCCCTGCGTGACCGGGGAATAACAACAGCGTGGTCCCATCAGGTCGAGGCCGCTGAGCACGCCCATGCGGGTCGCGACGTGGTGATCAGTACGGGCACCGCGTCGGGCAAGTCACTGGCGTTCCAGTTACCGATCATGGATGCCCTTGCTCGCGACCCCCGGGCCAGAGCGCTGTATCTGTCGCCGACGAAGGCCCTGGGTCACGACCAGCTCAGGACAGCGCACGCACTGAGTGCCGCGGTGCCGCGTCTCATGGACGTCGCTCCGAGTTCCTACGACGGCGACACCGGACCTGAGATACGGCGATTCGCACGGGAACGGTCACGGTGGCTGTTTACCAATCCGGACATGGTCCACCTCTCACTGCTGCGAAACCATCCTCGCTGGTCGGTCTTCCTACGTGGGCTTCGCTACATCGTGATCGACGAATGTCATTACTACCGAGGCATTTTCGGCTCCAATGTTGCGATGGTCCTACGTCGCCTACTGCGGCTGTGTGATCGCTACGCGGGTCCGGGTTCACCCTCCCCGACTGTGATTTTCGCCAGCGCCACCACCGCCGCACCCGGCGCGACGGCGACCGAACTGATCGGCAGGCCTGTCGAGGAGGTCACCGTCGACGGTTCCCCGCAGGGCGCCCGGACCATCGCGCTGTGGGAACCCGAGTTGCGTACGGACCTGCAGGGTGAGAACGGCGCACCCGTGCGCCGGTCCGCCGGCGCGGAAGCCGCCCGGATGATGGCCGACCTGGTGGTGCAGGGCGCACGAACACTGACCTTTGTGAGGTCCCGGCGTGGCGCTGAACTGACCGCCCTTGCCGCCCGAGCACGACTCGAGGACATCGCACCACAACTTCGTGACACGGTGGCCTCCTATCGCGCGGGTTATATCGCCGAGGATCGCCGTGCGATCGAACGGGCACTGGCGGAGGGCGAGCTGCGCGGATTGGCCGCCACCAACGCCCTCGAGTTAGGTATCGATATCGCCGGGTTGGACGCCGTGCTGCTGGCGGGATTTCCCGGCACCGTGACCTCGTTCTGGCAGCAAGCGGGCCGGTGCGGGCGGCGAGGCCAGGGCGCCCTCGTGGTCCTCGTCGCCAGGGACGACCCGCTGGACACCTACCTGGTCCACCATCCGGAAGCCTTGCTCGGCAAACCTGTTGAACAGGTGGTGATCGATCCATCGAACCCCTACGTCATCGGTCCGCAGCTGCTCTGCGCAGCAACCGAAATGCCTCTTACTGAAGGCGAGGTGGGTAGGTGGAAGGCCGAACCTGTGGTCGCCACGTTGGTGCAGGAGGGACTCTTGCGACTGCGCGGCGATCGGTATTTTCCGGCCGCCGGACTCGACCCGCACCACGACGTGGACATCCGCGGAACAGCCGGCGGCAGCGTCGCCATCGTCGAAGCCGATACCGGTCGGATGCTGGGAAGCACAGAGGCCGGCCAGGCCCCGGGGACCGTGCACCCGGGTGCGGTGTACCTGCACCAAGGAGAGAGTTACGTCGTGGACTCGCTCGATATCAGTGACCGAGTTGCGTTCGTCCACCCAGAGGATCCCGGGTACGCGACCTATCCCCGGGCAATTACTGACGTCACCGTCACGGGTACCGGTGAGCGATCCGACTACGGCGCGGTGAGGTTGGGATTGGTTCCGGTATCAGTGACCCGCCGCGTCATCGGCTACTTGCGTCGCCGCCCATCCGGTGAGGTGATCGACTTCATCGACCTCGATATGCCTGAGCAGACCCTCCAAACCACCGCCGTGGTCTACACCATCGATCCTGACGCGCTGGCGGATCGAGGTATCGACTCGTCGCGCATACCCGGAGCGCTGCACGCCGCCGAACACGCCGCAATCGGTCTGCTGCCGCTGGTGGCGAGTTGCGACCGGGGCGACATCGGCGGGCTCTCCACCGCGGTCGGTGAGGACGGCCTACCAACGGTGTTCGTCTACGACGGCCATCCCGGAGGCGCAGGCTTCGCCGAGCGCGGCTACCGATTGGCCGAGACCTGGCTACGGGCGACACTCGAGGCGATCAGGGCCTGCGAATGCCCGCTGGGCTGCCCCTCATGTGTGCAGTCACCGAAGTGCGGTAACGGAAACGACCCACTGGACAAAGCCGGGGCAGTCGGTGTGCTCGAGACCGTGCTTGCACATTTCGGAGCGCTCCATGCCTGACCCGCGGCCACCGATCGACCCCTCGAGCGATCGGCAGTAACGGGTTTCGCACTTCCTCTGACCGCAATTTGCTGCCAACACGCAGTGGCAACCGAAACGGTCCGGGGCCAACGGTCGGATGACACGATCCGTTCGGCAAGTTCCAGCTAGAACCGAATTAAACCTACGCCGTCCTACCGACGCCCGCAAGGATTCACTCGGGCGTGAACTTAACCAGCTGAGCAGCCCAACTCGGGCGCCACGAATCATCGTATCGCACCGTTAAACTGAGTCGGTGAAACAAGATTGGTTGCTGGTGGAGACACTCGGCGACCAACCGATGGTTGTCGCCCAAGGGCGACAGATGAAGAATTTCGTCCCGCTCGCGGTCTTCCTCCGCCGTAACCCCAATCTGGCTGCGATCCAATCGGCGATCTCCGACACCGTCTCCAGCGCCACGGGTCTGGCCAGCATCACGCCGAAGACCAATCGAGTGATCCGCACCGAACCCGTCGTCATGTCGGACGGCCGGATTCATGCAGTCCATGTCTGGTGCGGACCCCCCGATGAAGAGCCTCCCGAGCGCCCGATCCCCGGCCCGCTGAAGTTCGACGTCACTCTGGCAGAGGGCACGGGCACGGTCGAATACTTCATCAACGCCGGGATGGACGCCGCAACCGAACCGACGACCGGCCGTGGCCTCGCGGATGACATGCCCAACCGCAGTCTCAATCCCGACGAGGCCAAGACACTGTCGTGGTCGATTGACACGGCGCCCGGCCGGACCTACTCCACCACCTGGGACTTCACCGACAAGCAGGGGACGTTTCGCAGGGTCGGCTGGTGCGCGCGCACCATGATGGAGACCGTCGAGGACGGTACCGAGCATCTGATCGCGCGAGCCATGAACCTCGTTGAAGAGGTCGGCGGTACGCCACAGCCAAAGGTGAATCTGGCGCACCGGATCCTCGACGGGATGAGCCACCCCGGGGTTTACCGGGCGATCATCGATCTCAACACCTGGACTCCCCTCAAGTGGATCGACGATCCCTGTCCCTATTTCAACTGGCGGGGCAGGGTGCAATTGCACCCCGAGGATGTCGGCGACATCGCCGGTCGGATGC
>CALQLM010000206.1 GCA_943331415.1 Bifidobacterium breve | reverse complement strand
TCGGCGCGACCGGGCCGAAGACCTCCTCTTTCAGGATCCGAGCGTTGGCGGGCACGTCGACCAGAACGGTCGCCGGGTAGAAGTTGCCTGGCCCACCGGGGGCCTGACCGCCGACGGCCACTGTCGCGCCCTTTTCCACGGCGTCGTCGACCAGTTCCTGGACTGTCTCCAACTGGTTGGGGTTGATCAGGGGGCCCAGCTTCGCCGAGGGGTCCAGACCGTTTCCGAGATTGAGTTCGCCCATGCGTTTGACGAATTTGTCCGTGAATTCCTCGATCAGCGGGTTGGCCACATACAGCCGATTCGCCGCCGTGCAGGCCTCTCCACCGTTGCGCATCTTGGCCAGCATCGCGCCGTCAACGGCGGCATCCACGTCGGCGTCGTCGAACACCACGAACGGGGCGTTGCCTCCGAGTTCCATCGAGGTGCGCAGCAGCTTCTCCGCCGATTGCTTCACCAGGGCCTTGCCGACCCCGGTCGAGCCCGTGAAGGTGAGCTTGCGCAGCCGGCCGTCGTCGATGAGCGCGGTGGTGACCTCGCGCGGCTTGTTGGTCGCCAGCACCGAGAGCACACCGGAGGGCAGCCCCGCCTCGGTCATCAACTTGGCCAGCAGCAGCATGGTCAGCGGCGTCTCCTGAGCCGGCTTGACGATCATGGTGCAACCCGCCGCGAGCGCAGGACCGATCTTGCGGGTACCCATGGCCAGTGGGAAGTTCCACGGCGTGATCGCGTAACACGGGCCGACCGGCTGTTTGGTGACGACGATGCGCCCTGTTCCTGCTGGGCTCGGGGTGTAGCGGCCACCGATGCGGACCGCCTCCTCGGCGAACCACCGGAAGAACTCCGCACCGTATTTGACCTCGCCCATGCTCTCGGCGACGACCTTGCCCATCTCCAGTGTCATCAGGGTGGCGAAGTCGTCGGCGCGCGCGATGATCATCTCGAACACCGACCGCAGCACCTCCCCGCGCTCTCGTGCCGGGGTGGCGGCCCAGGTGTCCTGCACCGCGCACGCCGCATCCATCGCGGAAAGCGCATCGGCGGCGGTGGCGTTGCCCACCGAGATGAGAACCTCGTCGGTGGCGGGGTTGAGGACATCGAAGGTCGATGACGCCGGCCGCTCCTCGCCACCGATCCACAGCCCGGTCGGAACCGAGGCCAACAGCCGTTCAACTTCTGGGATGTTCATACCTCCATGATGTACACCTCCCGCTACCGGACCGCACTAGGGTCTGGGGAATGAGTGCAGACACCTCCACTGGCGCAGCCTGGGAAGCCCTACGCCACCACCACGACCAGATCGCAGACAAGAACCTGAGGGAGTTCTTCGCCGACGATCCCGACCGCGGGCGCGAACTGACCCTTACGGTCGGCGACCTCTATATCGACTACAGCAAGCACCGGGTGGATCGCCAGACCCTCAAATTACTGGTCGACCTGGCCCGCGCGGCGAACCTGGAATCCCGCCGGGACGCGATGTTCGCCGGCGAGCACATCAATACTTCCGAGAACCGAGCGGTTCTGCACACCGCGTTGCGATTGCCGCGTGATGCGACCTTGTCGGTCGACGGCCAGAATGTGGTTGCTGACGTACACGCGGTACTCGATGCGATGGGTGATTTCACCGACCGCCTTCGCGATGGCCAGTGGACCGGGGCCACCGGCAAGCGGATCGCCTGCGTCGTCAATATCGGAATCGGCGGCTCCGACCTCGGGCCGGCGATGGCCTACGGGGCGCTACGGCATTATGCCGATGCCGGAATCGGGGCGCGTTTTGTCTCCAATGTCGACCCGGCAGACGTGGTGGCCAAACTCGACGGACTTGATCCCGCCACAACACTTTTCATCGTTGCCTCCAAAACATTCACGACTCTTGAAACGTTGACAAACGCAACAGCAGCCCGGCGCTGGCTGACCGATGCGCTGGGTGAAGACGCGGTCGCCAAGCATTTCGTGGCGGTATCGACGAACAAGAAACTCGTTGAGGAGTTCGGTATCGATTCCGCGAATATGTTCGGATTCTGGGACTGGGTGGGTGGTCGGTATTCGGTGGATTCAGCGATCGGACTCGCGCTGATGGCGGTGATCGGGCGCGAGGCATTCGCGGATTTCCTGTCCGGATTCCATATCGTCGACCGTCACTTCGCCACCGCTCCACTAGAGTCCAACGCGCCGGTGATGCTGGGTTTGATCGGGCTGTGGTACTCCGACTTCTTCGGCGCCGAGACCCGAGCGGTGCTGCCCTACTCCAACGATATGGCCCGATTCGCGGCCTATCTTCAGCAGCTGACCATGGAGTCCAACGGCAAGTCCGTGCGCGCCGACGGCACCCCGGTGAGCACCGGAACGGGGGAGATTTTCTGGGGCGAGCCGGGCACCAATGGCCAGCACGCCTTCTACCAATTGCTGCATCAGGGCACACGGCTGGTACCGGCCGACTTCATCGGGTTCAGCCAGCCCACCGACGACCTGCCGACCGCCGACGGCACGGGAAGCATGCACGACCTGCTGATGAGCAACTTCTTCGCCCAGACCCAGGTGCTGGCATTCGGTAAGACCGCCGCCGAGATCGCTGCCGAGGGCACACCGGCCGACGTGGTGCCGCACAAGGTGATGCCGGGCAACAAGCCGTCAACGTCGATCCTGGCCACCCGCCTGACACCGTCGGTGTTGGGCCAATTGATCGCGCTCTATGAGCATCAGGTGTTCACCGAGGGAGTCATCTGGGGTATTGACTCGTTCGATCAGTGGGGCGTGGAACTGGGCAAGACTCAGGCCAAGGCCCTGCTGCCGGTGATCACCGAAGATGCCGCACCGCCTAAGCAATCGGATAGCTCAACCGATGCCTTGGTACGGCGTTACCGCCAGGAGCGCGGCCGGGCTGGTTGAGCCGTACTACTTCAGCAGCCGCGACAGTCGCCGATCCGCCAGCACTCTGCCCTCGGTCTGGCACGTCGGGCAGTACTGAAATGACTTATCCGCGAACGACACCTCGCGCACGGTGTCTCCGCATACCGGGCACGGCAGTCCGGTTCGGCCATGGACCCGGAGCCCGGATCGCTTCTCTCCCTTGAGCATCCCCGCCTGCTGGCCCACTGAGCGTTGCACCGCGTCCGAGAGCACCCCGTGGATTGCATCGTGCAACCCCGATACCGCGGTAGCGGTCAGCTTCCCGGCTGTCGCGAAGGGCGACAGCTTGGCGACGTGGAGTATCTCGTCGCTGTAGGCGTTACCGATACCGGCGACGACCGATTGATCAGTGATCACCGTCTTGATTCGTCCGCTGTTATGCGCCAACAACTCCGCCAACTCATCGACGCTCACATTCAAAGCATCAGGGCCGAGTCCGGCGATGCCGCCGGCCTTGGCGGGATCATCGACCAGCCACACCGCGAGCCGCTTCTGGGTTCCGGCCTCGGTCAGATCGAATCCGTCTCCACCGCCCAAATGCACCCGCAGCGCGATCGGCCCCTTGCCCGGTTTCAGCGGGGCTGGGCTGAGTTTGTCCGACCAACGCAACCAGCCGGCACGTGACAGGTGGGCGACCAGATAGTGGCCGTCTATCTGAAGGCCCAGATACTTGCCCCAGCGGTGTGCGGCAACCACGGTGCCGCCGTGCAGCGCGGTGGTCGGCGGATCGAAGGTCTTGAGCGCTGACAGCGATGCGATATCGACACGGTCGACGGTCTTGCCGAGAGCGTGTCGGCGCAGGTGGTCAGCGAGCGCCTCGACCTCGGGCAGCTCGGGCAAGGGTGTCTCAGCCCAGTGCGCGGTCGGCACCGCGGAACGGCAGCGAGAAAATCCAGCCGACGATCGACAACAGGATCGCCGCCCAGATGGCAGTCCACCAGAAGTGATCGATATGCAGCCCCCAGTGCGTGGTGTGATCGGTGATCCAGGCGGTGATCCACAGCATCAGGGCGTTGACCACGACATGGAACAGCCCCAGCGTCAGGATGTAGAGCGGAATCGAGAGCACCTGCACGAGCGGTTTGATGACCGCGTTAACCAGACCGAAAATGACCCCAACGACCAAAATGATGCCGACCGTTTGCAGCGCCGTCGTACCCCCGACGAAGTTCATACCCGGCAGAATGAGCGTGACCACCCAGAGCGCTAAACCGGTAATCGCGGCACGGAAAAAGAAGGACCCCATACACCAGCACCCTACTTGGGTGTCACGCGCGCAGCAGGGACGTCACTCACGCAGCAGGTAGGTATCCATGATCCAGCCGTGCCGAGC
>CALQLM010000205.1 GCA_943331415.1 Bifidobacterium breve | reverse complement strand
TGCGCGATCGACGGCCGGTAGCCGCTCAAGAGTCCAGCCCTGCAGGTGTGAGGTGATCAGTTCGTCGATATGAGCGGCGTGGTCACTGACCCCGTGGGCAACAGTCGCGCTGTACGGGTTGAGCGCCGACACCTCGGGATTCGAACCGGCCAGCACGGTGCGCGAATCAGCGACTTCTGCTGCTGACAATCCGCGTGCCTCCGCCTCGAAGAGCAGATCTACTGCGCGTTTACGGGCCTGATGCCTGCCCTTGTCGGGCTTGCGCTCGGCCATGGCTACGTGTTCACGCGGCCTAAATAGTTGCCGTCGCGCGAATCCACCTTCAACTTGTCGCCGGTGTTGATGAATAGCGGGACCTGGATCTCGGCGCCGGTTTCGAGCGTGGCCGGCTTGGTGCCGGCACTGGAGCGGTCGCCCTGCAGCCCGGGCTCGGTGCTGGCAACCACGAGTTCGACGGTTGTGGGCAGTTCGATGTAGAGCGGAGCACCCTCGTTGAACGCGATCTGCACCGGCATGCTCTCCAGCAAGAAGTTCGCGGCGTCACCGACGAGTGACTCCGGCAGCGAGTGCTGTTCATAGTCCTGGCTGTCCATGAAGACGAAGTCGTTGCCGTCCCGGTAGAGATAGGTGGTGTCGCGGCGATCCACCGTGGCGGTTTCCACTTTCACACCGGCGTTGTAGGTCTTGTCGACCACCTTGCCGGAGAGCACGTTCTTGAGCTTGGTCCGCACGAAGGCCGGGCCCTTGCCGGGCTTGACATGTTGGAACTCGATGATGGTCCAGAGCTGGCCGTCGATATTGAGGACGAGGCCATTCTTGAAGTCGGCTGTGGATGCCACGGTCGATCGTTCTCCTTCAGTCTTCTGCAGGTGCCCACGGTCAGGGGCGCCTAGAGGATGGCCAGGTCCTTCGGGAACCGGGTCAGCAGCTCAGGGCCCCGTTCGCCGACGACCAGAGTGTCCTCGATGCGGACTCCGCCTCGGTCGGGCAGGTAAACACCGGGTTCCACGGTCACCACGGAGCCAGCCCGAAGTGTACCGGCGGCGGCCGAGTTGATTCCCGGCGCTTCATGGATCTGTAGTCCGACGCCGTGTCCGAGGCCGTGTCCGAAGTGTTCGCCATAGCCCGCATCGGCGATCACCCGGCGCGCCGCACCGTCAACCTCGCATAGCTGCGTCCCCACATCGAGAGCCTCCCGGCCGGCCTGTTGTGCGACTGAAACCAGGTCGTACACCTCGCGCTGCCACGTCGCGGCCGCCCCCAGGACGAAGGTGCGGGTCATATCGGAGTGGTAGCCGCAGACCAGGGCACCGAAGTCGATCTTGACGAAATCACCTCGGCCCAACACGCTCTCGGTGGGCCGATGGTGCGGCACCGCCGAATTCACGCCGGCGGCCACGATCGTCTCGAATGCCCGTCCGTCAGCACCGTGATCCAGCATCAACGACTCCAGCTCGCGGGCCACTTCCCGTTCGGTACGGCCGGGCCGCAGACCACCATTGCTCACCAGTGTTGCCAGGGCCGCATCGGCGGCTGCGCAGGCCCGCCGCAGTAGGGCGATCTCGTCGGCATCCTTGACCTCGCGGAGTTCCTCGACGACACCGGACGCGCGCACCAATTCGGCATCGGTGTGCCCCGCCACCTCGGCGGAGAGGGCATCGAAGCCGTCAACGGTGACGATATTGCTTTCAAATCCGATGCGGCGGGCGCCGGCGATGACCGCTCGCGCCACCAGATGGCGAGCGCAGGCGCGCTCGATCACAGTGGTCAGATCCGGTGCCTGTCGCAACGCCTGGGTCCGGTATCGCGAGTCGGTGACCAGCACCGCACCGGTATCTGAGCCGAAAACCAGCAACGCCGCGTTGGAACCGGTGAAACCGGACAGATAGCGCACATTGACCAGGTCGCTGACCACCATGGCGTCCAAGCCGGCGGCAGCCAGCCTGACACCGAGTCGGGCCCGACGTTGGGAATGTGTCACGGTCGGTGACGGTACTCGCTAGGCTGCGTACCCATGACGATGTGGTTGCCGCGCGGACTGGCGTTCGCGGTCGGAATGGTGCTGGTCCGACTGGTGCAGGGAGCGTTGATCAATACCTTCCCCACCAACGCAGGCATCATCAGCCTGGTGCTGGTGGTGCTATTCGGTATCGGCGCGTTCGCGTGGGCTCTGCTCGACGGTATGGCCGATGCGCGTGCCAACGCCGACCCGGACCGTCGCCGCGACCTGGCGATGCGCTGGCTACTGGCCGGTCTTTTCGCCGGAGCGGTGAGCGGTTTCGTGGTGTGGATCATCTCGTTGATCTACCACGCGATCTATGCCGATGGCATCGTGGCCGAACTCACCGTGTTCGCGGCATTCACCGCACTGCTGGTGTTCCTGCCCGCGATGCTCGCGGTGTCCGTGGGCCGCTGGATGGTGGATCGCACCCGCCCGCCGGAAGCACGGCGACGTGTCACCGACGGGGCCGAGACCGACGTATTCGATGCGGTGCGCGATGACGAACCCATGACCGGTCCGATTACGCCCCTCGGCGCCGCCGCGGCAGGTGTCGCGGCCGTGGATCATCCCGAAGCTCTCACCTCACCGGTCGCTATCGCCGAGCGCGAACTGGCCGATGATGCGACCGAACAGATCGTCGGGCAGATCCGTGACGAAACAGAGCGGATCGAAGCCGAGATCGACGACATCCAGTCCGAGGGTGACTCCAAGCACTGAGTTCGCCGGTTCGCCTCAGCTCTGCGCGGCCAGATAACGCAACGCAAGCAGGTAACCCTGCACGCCTAGCCCGACGATCACTCCGGTCGCGATCGAGCTCAGGTAGGAGTGGTGTCGAAAGTCCTCCCGCGCGTGCACATTTGAGATGTGCACTTCGATCAGCGGAGCACGAAGCTCGGTGCAGGCATCACGTAGCGCGATCGAGGTGTGGGTGAGCGCACCGGCATTGAGAATGACCGGATCGTCAGCATCCGCGGCGGCATGCAGCCAGTTGAGCAACTCCGCCTCACTGTCACTCTGGCGCACAACTGCAGTAAGTCCGAGTTCGGCGGCCTCCGCTTCGATCATCGCCACCAACTCGTCGTAGGTCGTATTGCCGTAAACCTGCGGCTCGCGTTGGCCGAGCCGGCCCAGGTTGGGTCCATTGAGCACCAGAACCGTCGTCACTGCTGCATCTCCTCTTCGCCCGAGCGGGCAACTTCGGCGTAGGCGGCCGCCAGCAGAGCCGGGTCTGGGCCCTCCAGTCGGCCAGGTTTGGCAAGCCCGTCGAGCACCACAAAGCGAAGCACACCTGATCGGGTCTTCTTGTCCCCCGCCATATAACCGAGCAGTTCAGGAAACGCATCGGCGTCATAGGTCACCGGCAGCCCCAGCGCCACGAGCACATCGCGGTGCCGTTGCGCGGTCGCGCTATCCAACCGGCCGGTGAGCCGGGCCAACTCGGCCGCGAAGACCAGGCCGACGGACACCGCCGCGCCGTGCCGCCACCGGTAGCGCTCTCGCCGTTCAATGGCGTGGGCCAGCGTATGCCCGTAGTTGAGGATCTCGCGCAGCGCTGACTCCCGCTCGTCAGCAGCCACCACGGCGGCCTTGACCGCGATCGCACGCCGGATCAACTCGGGAAGGATCACGCCGGACGGATCGACGGCCGCCTGCGGGTCGGCCTCGATCAGTTCCAGGATCACCGGATCAGCGATGAATCCGGCTTTGACCACCTCCGCCATACCGGCAACCAACTCATTGGGTGGCAACGTCTCGAGAACCGAAAGATCCACCACCACCGCCGCCGGTTGGTGGAATGCCCCGACCAGATTCTTACCCGCGTCGGTATTGATCCCCGTCTTGCCACCGATGGCCGCATCAACCATCGCCAGCAGAGTGGTCGGCACATGCACGATGTCAACACCGCGTAGCCAGGTCGCGGCAGCGAATCCCGCCACATCAGTGGCGGCTCCGCCGCCGAGACTCACGATTGCGTCTTTGCGGTCGATTCCGATGCGGCCCAACACTTCCCAAAGGAAGGCGACGACCTGCCGATCCTTGCCGGCCTCGGCGTCGGGTAATTCGATACGGTGAGCGTCGATGCCCTTCTCGGAAAGATGATGTCGGATCGCCTCGGCGGTCTGGGCTAGAACCGGTTGATGCAGGATCGCGACCCGGTGCCGAGAGCCGACCAGTTCACCCAGATCGCCGAGCAACCCGGTACCGATGATCACCGGGTACGGCGGGTTGACCGCGACCTCGAT
>CALQLM010000204.1 GCA_943331415.1 Bifidobacterium breve | reverse complement strand
TCGCCTTATCCGGCGAAACCGTCTCCGGGAAGACCTGCTGATCGCGTTCTTCCTGGGACAGTGCGCCGATGGTGACCATGCCGTCGAGCACCCAATTCCACCGGGCCAGTGCACCTTCAGGATCGACGGCAGGATCCAGGGTGGACGGTCGCTGGATGAGTGCAGCCAACAGTGCACCTTCGGAGACGGTGAGCTGTTCGACCGGCTTGTCAAAGTAGGCCTTCGATGCCGCGGAGATTCCGTAGGCACTACGTCCGAAATAGATGATGTTCAGATATGCCTGCAGCACTTCGTCTTTGGACCACTGCTGCGACATCTTCGTCGAGATGACCAATTCCTTGGCTTTACGGATCAGCCCTCCGATACCGGACAGTTGATCACCGACGAGTGCATTCTTGACGTACTGCTGGGTGATGGTCGAGCCGCCTTGGATGTCACCGCCGAACAGGTTATTGCGCACTGCGCGGGCGAAGCCGGAGACCGAGAACCCGGGGTTGGTGTAGAAGTCTCGATCCTCGGCGGCCATCACAGCGTTACGGACGTGCACCGGTACCTGATTGATATCGACATCGACCCGGTGGCCCTCGGGCGGAACGATCTTCGCGAGCTCTGATCCATCGCTGGCCAGAATCGTCGACACCTGATTGGTGCGAATGTCACCTGATCTCGGGACGTCGACGATCAGATACGCCATACCGAAAGTGAGCAGTGGAAGCACGATGAACACCACCGCAGCCGCGGCCAGCCAGCGCCGCGCACTCCACCTGGCGATCCGATGCCGCCACTGGTCAAGTGCGGGCCAACTGACGCCGCTCGGGGGCTTGGGCGGTGCGGCGGGCGGGGGCGGTGGAGTGCCCGGTTTGGTGAGGGGCCGATCCAGAGCTGCCTTAACCGCCTCGACCTGTTCGCGTCGTACCGTCGACGGGGCGACATCGGACACCACTGGCATGACGGCGGTCTGGTGCTCATCGGGCGGAATCTGACGGCCAGCGGTGTGGCCGGTGTCGGCCCGCTCGCGGCCACCGGCGCTGTGCCGCGCTCCGGTGGGTGAGCGGTCGGGACCCCCGTCGTCGCTATTCACTGGCCGTGCGCGCGCCCGTCCGGCGCGCAGTCCGAGTGCCGGGCGCGCCCTTCGCGGGGCGGGGCGTTCCGAGCACGTACGACTTGACCAGATGGTTCCAACTGCAGGTTCGGCATACCTCCACCACATGGACGGCGAACTCGTCGAAACGAGTCGTCAGCAGGATCAGTTCCTCGGCGCTTCGCGCGGATCCGGAGACGGCACCGAGGTGCTCGCCGAAAACCCACGACACCAAGGTGAGCTGTTCCTTGCGGCAGATGGGACACATCACGGAACTGAGCTTCCCGTGGAACTTGGCGGCGCGCAGCAGGTACGGGTTGGCATCGCAGACCTCGGTGACCCCGGTTCGGCCGGAGTAGACCTCAGCCAGCAGGGAACGGCGCCGAAGCGCGTAGTCCACTACCTGTCGCTGCAGTCGCACGGTGACCAGAGTACGTCGGCGCTGCTGGGGACGATGGGCGACCGACCGGTAACTCGTGTCACCGCCTGTTGGAATCACTCGCGGCAGATTCGACGATCCCACTGCCTCAACGAAGGCCAGCGACAACTGGGCCGTCGGCCTGAGCGAATTCGACGCCCGGCAGTTATCAGCGTTCCGTGGGGGGCTCCCGCGACGGTCGGCATCAAGCAAGTCGGCGTCACAAACACCCACCTGATCATCACGCCTGGCGCCGACCCGACCGCCCCGGACGCGGTTGGTTGCAGTTCCCGGGCCTAACCTTGCGCCGACCCCGGCCCCGAATTGGCCGTGAATATATCGCTCCGATACTATTTGCGGAGGTGTTGTCGCACCCTAACGGCAGCCATTAAGGAGGTGACTCGGTGCTGGAGCTTGCAATCCTGGGGCTTCTCCTCGAGTCGCCCATGCACGGCTACGAACTGCGCAAGCGCCTGACCGGGCTGCTCGGCGCCTTCCGGGCGTTCTCCTACGGCTCGCTGTACCCGGCACTGCGCCGGATGCAGACCGATGGACTGATCGCCGAAGACGCCGCCCCCGAGGGCACCGCGGTGCTGCGCCGGGCGCGGCGCGTCTACCAATTGACCGAGTCCGGCCGTCAGCGGTTCACCGAACTGGTGGCTGACACCGGACCGCAGAACTACACCGACGACGGGTTCGGCGTGCATCTGGCGTTCTTCAACCGGACGCCGGCCGCAGCCCGGATGCGGATCCTGGAAGGTCGGCGCCGTCAGGTGGAGGAGCGCCGCGAGGGTCTGCGCGATGCCATCGCGCGGGCCAGCAACTCGTTGGATCGCTACACCCGACAACTGCATCAGCTGGGTCTGGAGTCCAGCGAGCGGGAAGTCAAGTGGCTCAACGAACTGATCGCCGCGGAGCGGGTGGCTCAAGCCCACTCCGAACAAAGCTGAAGTAAACCCCGATAAACGGAAGTACAAGAAGGAGAACGTCCATGACTCAGCACAACGCGCCTGGAGCGTCGACAGATGTGCGCGTCGCCATCGTCGGGGTTGGCAACTGCGCCTCCTCTCTGGTTCAGGGCGTCGAGTACTACAAGGACGCCGACCCTCACGCAACGGTTCCCGGCCTGATGCATGTCATGCTCGGCCCCTACCACGTTCGCGACGTCAAGTTCGTCGCCGCATTCGACGTCGATGCCAAGAAGGTGGGATTCGACCTCTCCGAGGCCATCTTCGCCTCGGAGAACAACACCATCAAGATCGCCGACGTGCCGCCCACCAACGTCGTCGTACGCCGCGGTCCGACATTGGATGGCATCGGCAAGTACTACGCCGAAACCATCGACCTCTCCGACGAGGATCCCGTGGACGTTGTGCGGGTGCTCAAAGAAAGCAAGGTCGACGTGATGGTGTCCTACCTGCCGGTGGGATCGGAGGAAGCCGACAAGTTCTACGCCCAGTGCGCGATCGACGCCGGTGTGGCCTTCGTCAATGCGCTGCCGGTATTCATCGCTTCGGATCCGGTGTGGGCCAAGAAGTTCGCCGACGCCGGCGTGCCGATCGTGGGCGACGACATCAAGAGTCAGGTCGGCGCCACCATCACTCACCGCGTCATGGCCAAGTTGTTCGAGGACCGCGGCGTGCAACTTGACCGCACCATGCAGCTCAACGTCGGCGGCAACATGGACTTTTTGAACATGCTCGAGCGCGAGCGCCTCGAAAGCAAGAAGATCTCCAAGACGCAGGCCGTCACATCCAACCTGCAGAAGGAGTTCAAGACCAAAGACGTCCACATTGGCCCGTCCGATCACGTGGGCTGGCTCGATGACCGCAAGTGGGCCTATGTGCGTCTGGAGGGTCGCGCCTTCGGCGACGTGCCGCTGAACCTCGAGTACAAACTCGAGGTGTGGGACTCGCCCAACTCCGCCGGCGTCATCATCGATGCGGTACGCGCAGCGAAGATCGCCAAGGACCGCGGCGTGGGCGGTCCCGTGGTCGCCGCCTCGGCCTATCTGATGAAAAGCCCGCCGAAGCAGCTGCCCGACGATATCGCCCGGGCACAGCTCGAGGAGTTCATCGCCGGCGGGCCGGAGCACAGCGGCTAGGGAATTCATCACCGCCGGGCCGGAGCGCATTGCCGTTCCAGGGCTAGACCGCGTTATATAGAGCGGTGATCTCCGACGACGAACTGCTCGCCCTCGGCGAGTTCGCCCTGCTGGGTGAGAACGCTGCACAGGCCGGCGTCGACGGGCCCATTCCGGCAGTAACCCGGGTGGAACGCGGCCCGATCAGTGCACTGCGGTGGGGCACCGAGCAGCCCCGGGTGGTTTTCCTGCACGGCGGCGGCCAGAACGCGCACACCTGGGACACCGTGATACTCGGACTCGGCGTGCCCGCACTCGCGATCGACCTTCCCGGCCACGGCCGCTCGGCCTGGCGTGCGGACGGCGATTACGGGCCCAAACTCAACGCTGCGGCGGTTGAACCGGTGATCCGCGAACTCGCGCCCGACGCCGAACTGGTGGTTGGTATGTCGCTAGGTGGGCTGACCGCACTGCGCCTTGCCGTGACGACATCCGATCTGGTTCGCACACTGGTGATGGTCGACGTCACACCATCGGCGCCGGAGCGCCACGAGCAGATGACCAAAGCGCAGATGGGTTCGGTGGCGCTGGTTCAGGGCGATCGCAACTTCCCCAACTTCGCCGCCATGGTCGATGTGACGGTAGAGGCTTCGCCGCACCGTTCACGAGAGT
>CALQLM010000203.1 GCA_943331415.1 Bifidobacterium breve | reverse complement strand
CAACTTCCTGCTGGAGAGCATGCCGGTGCAGATCGCGTTCAATGAGGGTGCTCCGCTCTACATCGAACTGCCCACGACCGTCGAACTCGTGGTTGCCAGCACCGAGCCCGGGCTGCAGGGCGACCGCTCCAGCGCCGGTACCAAGCCGGCCACGCTGGAAACCGGCGCCGAGATCCAGGTTCCGCTGTTCATCAACACCGGCGACACGTTGAAGGTGGATTCGCGCGACGGCAACTACTTAGGCCGCGTGAACACGTAGCCATGGCCGAACGCAAGCCCGACAAGGGCAG
The DNA here is from genome assembly GCA_943331415.1 of Bifidobacterium breve. Lineage (GTDB taxonomy): Bacteria > Actinomycetota > Actinomycetes > Mycobacteriales > Mycobacteriaceae > Mycobacterium. Next base: position 3,981 of record CALQLM010000203.1, on the reverse strand, counting down.
GCATCAGGCCCGTAAACGCGCAGTCGATCTGCTCTTCGAGGCGGAGGCACGCGGATTGTCAGCAGCGGAAGTCGCTGATTCGCGCACCGTGCTGGCCGGTTCGAACCCCGAGGTGTCAGCGCTGAACCCCTACAGTGCGACCGTTGCCCACGGCGTCAGCGCCCACGCCGCTCATATCGACGAACTGATCACCTCACACCTGCAGGGCTGGACTCTTGAGCGGCTACCGGCCGTCGATCGCGCAATCATGCGCGTCGCGGTGTGGGAACTGCTCTACGCCGACGACGTTCCCGAGCCGGTCGCTGTGGACGAGGCCGTGCAGCTTGCCAAAGAGCTCTCCACCGACGAGTCGCCCGGTTTCGTCAACGGTGTGCTCGGGCAACTGATGCAGCTGACACCGCAGATCCGGGCCGCCGCAGCAGCGGTTCAGGTGGCTGCGCCCGCCGCGCCGAAAACAATGGACGCCGAAGTCCACTTCGCGGCGCTGGCCGGGGCCTGGGATGAACAAGCCGAGGCACTGGACGCGTCAATGGCACGGCACGGCACTGCAGCCCGCCGAGCACTGGCCGCACAGCCCGGTGAGCGGGTCATCGACCTGGGATGCGGGCCCGGTCTATCGGCGGTGGCGTTGGGTGCCGAGGTCGGCCCGGATGGCTGGGTGGTGGCAGCCGACGTTGCGCCGGGCATGGTGGAGGCTGCCGAACGGCGGCTCTCAGCCGCCGATGTGCACGGGGTGGCCGTGCTGGCCGACGTGGCCACCGCCGATCTGGTTGCCCTCGCCGGCCAGGGACACTCATTCGATGCCGCCCACTCCCGATTCGGCCTGATGTTCTTTCCCGATCCCAACCGGGCCTTCGCCAATATCTTTCACGCGATTCGGCCCGGCGGCCGGATCGCAGCATCGGTATGGCAGCACCTGAGCCAGAACCCGTGGATGGAGCTGACCATCGACACCGCGATGGAGGCCTTCGGTATGGAGAAGCCGCCGCAGGCCGGCCCTGTCGGTCCGGGTCCCTTCTCGATGGCCGACAAGGATGCCGCTGCGGAACTGTTCACCCGAGCCGGATTCGTCGACGTCGAATTCGATTCGATCGAGGCGCCGTTCGTGTTCGAGGGCGACGGTTCGGCGGCTGCCACGCGGGTCTTGAGCGCGGGCCCGTTGGGAGCGCGATTCCTGGCTGCCGATGACGCCCTGCGCCACGAGGTGATCAACCGGGTCGTCGAGGCGCTTGAGCAATACCGAACGGCATCCGGTTTCGAGGTGCCCGCCGCATCGTGGTGTATCACCGCGCGGCGACCCTGAACTGCTTACAACCCCAATGCGGCGTAGGTGCGCCGAACAAACTTTGGCTGTGCCGACTGCAGTGTCGCCAATGACGTGTTTCCCGAGACGGCCGCTGCCGCTGCGGTGAGGTCGGGGTAGTTCTGAATCAGGTAGATCAGGATGAGATCGTTGGTGGGATCGGCCTGCCACCAGGTTCCGTAGGCGCCGGGCCAACTGAACGCGCCGAGGCCGCCGGGGCCGAACAGTTGCGCCGAGCGGGCAGGGTCGGTCACCACGGACAGATTCAAACCGAAACCGCGTCCCACCCAGAACGGCGCGCCCAGGAACGGCTGTTGCTTCTGTTCCTCGCTGAGCCGGTCGGTACGCATCGATTGCACCGATGCATCGGAGAGCACCCGTACCCCGTCCACTGTCCCGCCGCCGAGCAGCATCCGAGCGAATCGCAGGTAGTCATCGGCTGTCGACACCAGGCCCGCGCCACCCTGACAGAACCTCGGCTCCTTCACCGGGATGGGGCCCATCACGTCGTGCTGCAGAGCGCCCGTCTCGTCGATCCGGTACATGGTGGCCGCGCGGCCACGGGCATCCGGCGAGATGAAGAAACCGGTATCGGTCATGCCCAGCGGTTCGAAGATCCGTTCGTTGAGCACGACGTGCAGAGGCTTGCCCTCGATTCGCGACAGCGCGATGCCCAGAACCTCGGTGCCATGGCTGTAGGTGAGTCGTTCACCGGGCTGATGGACCAACGGCAGTGCGGCCACCTCGGCCAGCCAGTGGTCCTGATCCTGACGCAGCGACACCTGCCCGTAGGCCCGGCTGATCGGTCCGCCCACCGAGAACGCGTACGCCAACCCGCTGCGGTGGGTCATCAGGTCGTCGACGGTGATCGGTCGCCGGGCCGCCACGGTGTCGTCCAGTGGGCCGTGTGGATCCACGAGGACCCGCATATCGGCCATTTCGGGAAGCCACTTGCTGATCGGGTCGGTCAGCGCCAATTTGCCTTCCTCGGCCAGCGCCATCGCCGCCGCCACCGTGACCGGTTTGGTCATTGAGGCGATCCGGAAAAGGGTGTCCCGTCGCATCGGGAGGCCGGCCTCGATATCGGCAGAACCGATCTCATTGACCTGCAGCACATTCCCGCGATGCCACACACACGTGACGGCACCGGAGATCAGGCCGGCGTCGGCCGCCGCAGCTACCGAGTCCCGATTGTCCGCGAGATTCACCTTCGGGAGTTTACTCAGGCAACACGGCTCGGCACCGCCGCCTGGACCGCCGCCCGGCTAGTGATACGCTGCGCGCGGAACATCGACATCCTTTAACGTTCCGTCCCGAGAGGCGGAGAAGGAGGTCTGGTCGCTTCGTGGGCACCACCGACCGGGAATTAATGTCCGCTGCGGACGTCGGCAGAACCGTTTCCCGCATCGCTCATCAGATCATCGAGAAAACAGCACTCGACTCGCCCGACTCCCCGCGTGTGGTCCTCATCGGCATCCCGACCCGCGGCGTCGACCTGGCCAGCCGGCTGGCGGCCAAGATCGAGGAGTTCTCCGGAGTCGCAGTCGCTCACGGAGCACTCGATATCACGCTGTATCGCGACGATCTGAACTCGAAGCCGCCCCGCCCGCTGGAGGACACGTCTATCCCGGCAGGCGGTATCGACGACTCGCTGGTCATCCTGGTCGATGACGTGCTGTTCTCCGGCCGGTCAGTGCGCTCGGCGCTGGATGCGCTCGGCGACGTCGGCCGTCCGAGTGCGGTTCAACTGGCGGTGCTGGTCGACCGAGGCCACCGTGAGCTGCCGATCCGGGCCGATTACGTCGGCAAGAACGTGCCCACCGCCCGCTCCGAGAATGTATCGGTGCTGCTTCTCGAGCACGACGGCCGTGACGGTGTGTTGATTACCGGAGGCACGCGATGACCCTGCGGCATTTGCTCTCGGCGGCCGACCTGACCCGCGACGAGGCCACCGCGATCCTTGACGATGCCGACCGCTTTCGGCAGGCCCTGGTGGGCCGTGAGGTCAAGAAGCTGCCGACCCTGCGCGGCCGGACCATCATCACGATGTTCTACGAAAACTCCACCCGCACCCGGGTGTCGTTCGAGGTGGCTGGCAAGTGGATGAGCGCCGACGTGATCAACGTCAGCGCCTCGGGATCCTCGGCCGCCAAGGGAGAGTCGCTGCGCGACACCGCGCTGACACTGCGGGCCGCGGGCGCCGACGCCCTGATCATCCGGCATCCGGCTTCCGGTGCCGCTCAGCAACTGGCCGAGTGGACCCTCGACCCGGACGGCGGCGGCCCGTCAGTGATCAATGCCGGTGACGGAACGCACGAGCATCCGACCCAGGCATTGCTCGACGCTCTGACGATTCGGCAACGACTCGGCGGTATCGAGGGCCGACGGGTGGTGATCGTCGGTGACATCCTGCACAGCCGGGTTGCGCGGTCCAACGTCGCACTGCTTCATACCCTCGGCGCCGAAGTCGTCCTGGTCGCGCCGCCCACCCTGCTGCCCGTCGGGGTCGACCAGTGGGGCGGTGTGACGATCTCGCACGATCTCGACGCGGAAATACCCGCCGCCGACGCCGTGCTGATGCTGCGAGTGCAGGCCGAACGGATGAACGGTGGTTTCTTCCCTTCGACGCGGGAATATTCGGTTCTCTACGGTCTCTCCGAGCAACGTCACGCCATGCT
>CALQLM010000202.1 GCA_943331415.1 Bifidobacterium breve | reverse complement strand
GGCATCGGCGTGCTTGAGCGCCGCCTGCACATCGAAGTCTCCGTCGAGTTTGAAGACCATGAGCAGTGCGGTCGGATAATTGTTGTTCTTCGCGATCGCCTCGGTACCGGGGGAGAAGTTCGGATTGTCGTACGTGCTCCACCCCGGTGGCCGTGGCAGGGTGACGGTGATATCGGTGAGTTTGTCGAGTGGGATTTGTTGGCCGACCACGCCGGCACTGGCAAGGTACTGCGCTATCGGCGTCGGCGTTGTCGACGTGGTCTCGGTGTTCTCGCTGCTCGTTGCGCTCGTCGTCACGATCGACGAGTAGTCAGCGGTGCGCGCCCCGCAGCCCACTGCGCCCACTGTCGCAGCAAGAACCGCAGCGGTGATACCGAATCCTCTGAGTGCTTTGGCGATCATCGCGAGTAGCTCTACGCGTCTCCGTCGAAAAGACCCGTTACCGAACCGTTTTCGAACACCGCGCGGATGGTGCTCGCCAGCAGCGGAGCGATGGACAGCACGGTCAGCTGGGGGAAACGCTTGGCCTCATCGATCGGCAGGGTGTTGGTGACGATGACTTCGCGGGCTCCGCTGGCGGCAAGCCTCTCGGCGGCAGGGTCAGAAAGCACGCCGTGGGTCGCAGCGATGATGACATCACTGGCGCCATCGTCGTGCAACAGCTTGACCGCGCCGGCGATGGTGCCGCCGGTGTCGATCATATCGTCGGTGAGCACACAGGTTTTGCCCTCGACCTCGCCGACCACCCGGTTGGACACCACCTGGTTGGGCACCCGCGGATCGCGGGTCTTGTGAATGAAGGCCAGCGGTGTGCCGCCGAGGGCGTCAGCCCACTTCTCGGCGACACGAACCCGGCCGGAGTCCGGCGAGACCACGACCATGTTCTCGGTGGGGTAATTATCGGTGATGTAGCCGGTCAGCAGATTCTGCGCCCGCATGTGGTCGACCGGGCCGTCGAAGAATCCCTGGATCTGATCGGTGTGCAGATCCACGGTGACGATCCGGTCGGCGCCGGCGGTCTTGAGTAGGTCGGCGACGAGGCGTGCGGAGATCGGCTCGCGGCCGCGGTGTTTCTTATCCTGTCGGGCATAGGGGTAGAACGGCACGATCGCGGTGATCCGTTTGGCGCTGCCGCGCTTGAGGGCGTCGATCATGATCAGCTGTTCCATGAACCAGGTGTTCAGTGGCGCGGGATGGGACTGCAGCACGAAGGCGTCGCAGCCCCGCACCGACTCGTCGAACCGGACGAAGATCTCCCCGTTGGCGAAATCGCGCGCGGTTTGGGCGGTCACATGGATATCAAGTTCCTTGGCGACCTGCTCGGCCAGCTCGGGATGCGCCCTGCCGGAGAAGAGCATCAGATTCTTGCGGTTGTCGGTCCAGTCCGTGCCCACGTCGCCCTGCCCTCACCCGTCGGGATCGAATATGGAAGTAATCGTACGTAGTTAGGCGCCCGTAGTCGTGGCGGGTCGGGTCGGGAGTCGCACCGCGAGTCCGGATCAGGGTCCTTCTGGGTCAGCCGATGCTGCCTGCGCCGCCGCCGCCGCCCGGGCAGCGTCGCTATCCGGCCGGTTGTGCAGTACCCAATCCTCGATATTGCGCTGCTGGCCCGCCGAGACCGCCAGCGCACCCGGCGGCACATCCTCCCGCAAAACGGTGCCGGCCCCGGTGTAGGCACCGTCTCCGACGCTGACCGGTGCCACGAACATGGTGTCGCTGCCGGTGCGCACATGAGAGCCCACCGTGGTTCGGCGCTTGGTCTCGCCGTCATAGTTCACGAACACGCTGGAGGCCCCGATATTGCTGTGTTCGCCGATGTCGGCGTCACCGACATAGGTCAGATGCGGGACCTTGGTGCCCGCACCGATGACGGAGTTCTTGGTCTCCACGAACGCGCCGAGCTTGCCACCTGCGCCCAGGTGGGTGCCCGGCCTCAGATAGGTGAACGGCCCGACATCGGCACCGTCGCCGATCACCGCGTCGACCCCATGGGTGCGCACCACCGAAGCGCTGTCTCCGACGTGGACATCGGTCAGCGTGGTGTCCGGCCCGATCCGGCAGCCGGGCCCGACGCGGGTGGAACCGAGCAGCTGGGTGCCGGGCGCGATGACGGTATCGCGGCCGATCTCGACGTTGACGTCGATCCAGGTGGTGGCGGGGTCGATGACGGTGACGCCGGCCCGCTGATGGCCGGCGACAATGCGACGGTTGAGTTCGCGTCCGATGTCGGCCAGCTGCACCCGGTCATTGACCCCGGATACCAGTGCCGCGTCATCGATGTGCTTGGCGTGCACCATCTGACCGTCTGCCCGCATGATGGCGATGACGTCGGTCAGGTAGAGCTCATGCTGGGCGTTGTCGGCGGACAGCCGGTGCAGCGCCGAGCGCAGCGCGGCGACGTCGAAGGCATAGACACCGGCGTTGATCTCCCGGATCGCGCGCTGCTGCGGAGTCGCGTCGGTCTCCTCGACGATCGCGATCACCTCGCCGTCCTGGGTGCGCAGGATCCGGCCGTAGCCGTGGGCATCGGGCACGGTGGTAGTCAGGATGGTCACCGCGGCGGGCTCGCTTGCGTGGGCGGCGATCAACTCGGCAAGGGTGTCGGCATCGAGCAACGGGATATCGCCTGAGGTGATGACCACGATGCCGTCGAAGTCCTCGGGCAGCACGGACAGCCCGCAGAGGGCGGCGTGGCCGGTGCCCAACTGCTGGTCCTGAATAGCGACCTCGACGGGTCGACTGAGTTGGATCGCCAGATCGCCGACAGCGGCGGAGATCGGTTCGCGATCACGTCCCAGGACCACCACGAGGTGGTGTGGGGCCACCTTGGCGACGGCGTGCAGAGCGTGCGCCAGCATGCTGCGTCCGCCGAGGGTATGCAGAACCTTCGGAGTATCCGAGCGCATGCGGGTACCGGCTCCGGCGGCGAGCACCAGAACAGCCGACTCACCCTTCGCTGCCATGTGAGCCTCCCGGTGTGCCAGCCTCGCTCCGTCGCCAGGACTCGAACCTGAACTATCTGAACCAAAATCAGAGGTGCTGCCGATTACACCACGACGGATTGCCCGTAGGAGACTTTAACGCAGGCCGATACGCTGATAGCCGTGGCCGGACCCGTGAAGGAGCCGCGCGTACCGCGCGCCCGAATGACCGGCAGCGAGCGCCGACATCAGCTCATCGATATCGCCCGGTCGCTGTTTGCCGAGCGCGGCTACGAGGGCACCTCGGTTGAGGAGATCGCCCAGCGCGCGGGAGTGTCCAAGCCGGTTGTCTACGAGCACTTCGGCGGCAAGGAGGGGCTCTATGCGGTGGTGGTCGACCGGGAGATGTCGGCTCTGCTGGACCGCATCACCTCATCGCTGACCAACAACCGCTCCCGGGTGCGCGTCGAACGGGTGGCGCTGGCGCTGCTGACCTACATCGAGGAACGCACCGACGGGTTCCGGATCATGATCCGCGATTCGCCGGCATCGATCAGCTCCGGCACCTACTCCAGCCTGCTCAATGACGCCGTCAGCCAGGTGTCCTCGATCCTGGCCGACGACTTCGCCCGCCGCGGGCTGGACCCGGAGTTGGCGCCGCTGTATGCCCAGGCACTCGTGGGCTCGGTGTCGATGACCGCGCAGTGGTGGCTCGACGCCCGGGAGCCGGCCAAGGAAGTCGTCGCCGCACATCTGGTGAACCTGATGTGGAACGGTCTGAGCCATCTTGAGGCCGACCCCGCATTGCAGGGCGAGTAGCAGCGATCGAATCGTTTCCCGCCGCAAGGGTTTTTGCCGCTGTTGCCTAGGATGAGCACATCATGACCACAACGGGGCACCAGCATGTCCACACTCCGTTGGAGGGTCTGGTCGCGGCGGTTCTGGAGTCGCCGAAATTCGTCGAGCTGACCGAGCTGGCCGCGGGACGTCCGGATGAGCTGGGTTTGGTCGGGCCAGCCGCCGCGCAGCTGTTCGTGGCCTGCGCGCGGGCGCGAACCGGCCCGCTGCTCGTGGTCACCGCGACCGGTCGCGAGGCCGACGATCTGACTGCGGAGCTGCGTGGCGTGCACGGCGATGCGGCGGCGCTGTTTCCGTCCTGGGAGACCCTTCCCCATGAGCGGCTGTCGCCAGGTGTGGACACGGTGGGCGCTCGGATGTTGCTGTTGCGTCGGCTGGCCCGTCCCGACGATCCCGAACTGGGGCCGCCGCTGGCGGTGGTGGTGACGCCGGTGCGCTCGCTGTTGCAGCCGATGGCCGTCGGTCTGGCGGAAGTCGAGCCGGTGACCCTGCGGGTC
>CALQLM010000201.1 GCA_943331415.1 Bifidobacterium breve | reverse complement strand
CCTCCGGAATGGGCACATCGCGGTTGACTGCCAGAGTTATCTTCGCCTTGGTGCCTTGGGGCTCGATATCTTTGACGGTGCCGACGCGAACTCCGGAGACCCGGACCTCATCACCGGGATAGATCGCCGTCGCGGTGGCGAAGTACGCAGTGATAGTCGTCGGCTTCAGGACTGTGTTCCGTACCAGCAGTGTCACGCCGGCGGCGATGAGCAGGGCGAGCGCGGCGGCGACTGCGGCGGTAAGACGTTTGCGGGTCATCCCGGCACCTGCCCATAGCGACGCCACGGTTCCCAGTTGCTATTCCACGGGAACGGGAATTCAGCACGCGGACCGGCATTATCCGGCGGCTGTCCGGCGTCGACACCACGCCGGAACCCGAAGATGTAGTCGATGAAGGGCTGGATCGTCTGCGCCGGGCTCAAGTTGGCGACGAATGCGTTGTAGTAGAAGCCGTTGTTGACCGCCTCAGCCTGGGTGACCTGGAACTTGGCGATACCGGCCATCGACTTTGCGATGTTGTCATTGTTCTTCTGCAACATCGCGGTGACCGAGTTCAGTTGCTCCAGGGCTGGCGCCAACTCCTTCTCGTTGTCACTGACCAGGCCCGTCAACTGTTGGGCGAGCGCCGAGGTGCTGGCCAGCAGGTTCACGATCGCATAGCGACGCTGCGCGAGCACGCCGAGCAGTTCGTCGGCATTGAGGATCAAGGTGTTGACTTGCTCACTGCGCTCCGACAACACCGCCGTCACCTCCGCTGCGCTCTTGAGCAGTCCGGACAGCGACTCGTTGCGATCGTTGAGCGCCCGCGAAATCCTGCTGAGACCGTCGAACGTCGGAGCCAACTGGGGTGCGAGGCGATCGATGGTCGTCGAGAGAGTGTCCAGAGACTTGTTGAGAGCGGCGGTGTCGGTGCCCTTGGTGTTGGCGGTGAACTCGCTGACGGCGTCGGTCAGGGAGTACGGAGCACCCGTGCGCGACAGCGGAATGACGTCGGAGGTCCGTAGCGTTCCCTGGCCGCTGGACTCCAGGGTCAGGATCCGCTGTCCGAGTAGCGTGCCGGTGCGAATGTGGGCTGTGGTGTCGGATCCCAGCCGGACCTTCCCGTTGACCAGGAACGTGACCAGCGCCTTGCCCTCGTGCAACTCGACGCGGGAAACTGTGCCGACCGTGACCCCGGAGACCTTGACGTCGTGTCCGGGCGCCATCCCGCCGGCCTCGGTGAACAACGCCTGATGTCGAACCGACGTCGCCAGCGACAGCAGTTTCTGCGGCTGCAGTCCGACGCTGATGACAAGCAGGATCAGCGCCAGACCGATGAAGCCGGAGCGAATGAGGTTCGAACCGCGGTATCTCAGCATGTCGTCATCACGGCTCAGCGCACCTTCCCGTGTGCTGCATGATCCAGGGGAAGTACGCCGTGCGGCCCTGGAGATCGGTCACCCGCGCCGACATGCCGCACAGGTACTGATTGATCCAGCTGCCGTAAGAGCCGAGGCGAACCAGCTTGCGATAGTTGTTCGGTGCCTTCTGCAGAGCGATATCGAGGGTCTCTTTATCCTGGTCCAACAGCGGAGCCAACCGGGCGAGTTGATCGACGGTGCCGGCCAGTGGCGCACGGGCTTCGCCGAGCAGATCAGCCAGAGACGTCGTGCCGCTGTCCAGTGCCGTGATCGCCTCGCCGATCGGAGCGCGATCCGCAGACAGTCCGGTGATCAGCTTCTCGAGGCGGTCGACGGTGCTGGAGAACTTCTCGCCGTCTTTGCTGATCGTGGCCACCACGGTGTTGAGATTATCGACCAGCTGCTGCACGGTCTGGCTGTTGTCGGCCAGTGCGTTGGAAAACGATGAGGTTTTGGCGAATAACGATTCCAGGTTGCCGTCCTGGCCCTGCAGCACCTGGATCAGCGAGTTGGTCAGTGAGTTGACCGCCTGCGGGTTGAGCCCCTGCACAAGGGGTTTCAATCCACCCAGCAGAAGATCGAGATCCAGCGCCGCCTCAGTACGATCAGCCGGGATCACCGACCCTGGTGGCTGGAGCGTCGCCGATCCGGGGCTGTCGATGAGTTCGAGGAACCGGTCGCCGACGAGGTTGAGGTAACGCACCGCAACCTTGGTGCCCGAGGTCAGCACGATGTCACGGTCGGCTCCGAATCCGACGACGACGGAGTTGTCCGGTTGCAGGTCCACGGCCTTGACCGTTCCCACTCGCACTCCCGCCACGCGCACCGAGTCGCCGGCTTTCAGGCTCGACGCATCGGCGAACACGGCGGAGTACTTGGTATCCGGGCCGGCGCGGTACTGACTGAAGATCGCGAAGAGTGCGCCGGTCAGTAGCAGCATGACGACGCCGAAAATGCCGACCTTGATCGAGGTACTCCGAAGGCTCCTCATCCGCCGGGTTGCCCGATCTGCGCGGTGTTGCGAGGCGGGCCGTCCAGTGGCCCGAAGAGCGCCTGCTTGAGCCCATCGGAGTTGAGCAGGATGCCCTGGTTGCCGTACTGCGCCTGATTGGCCCCGATATCGGAGATCACGAACGGCGTCCGCTTCTCATAGGGCACATTGGGCAAATCCGTGCACTGCGGTCCGCCCTTGGCCGCGACCTTGGGCAGGTTACCCGGATACCGGTAGCGCTCTCGGCCCAACATGAACCCCTGCAGCAGTACCGCACCCGGTACCGGTGCCCCGGGCCCGGTGGCCAACGGGATCAATCCGCTGACGCCGCAGGTGAGTGCGGCGTTGTACTGGTTGGTCAGATCAGTCGTCGGCGCCAGCAGACGCAGTGTGTCGGTCAACGGTTGCCGGTTGGCGGACAAGACCTCGGTGCCGATATCGGCCAGGCCCATCGCGCTGAGCAGGAACGCATCCAGCTCACTCTGCTGATCTACGACTGTCTCGCTGAAGCGAGCGGTGTTATCCAGGATGGCGACCAGATCGGGCGCAGCATCGGCAAATGCGTTGAATACTGTTGGTGCAACGGCGATCTCATGGCTCAAGTTGTCCAACGCAGGGTTGAGCTTCGCCAGTGCACTATCAAGGTCGACCAGGCTCTGTCCAAATTTGTCGCCGCGGCCGTTGAGTGACTTGGACAATGCTCCGAGAGTCTGGTTGAGCTTTACGGGCTCGACCTTGGAGAGAACCGAAACCAGTTGTTGGAACACGGTGTTGATCTCGACGGTGACATTGCTGCCCTGAATCACCGTGCCCGCATTCAGCGAAGCCGCGGCGGGATCAGCCGGCGGAACCAGTTCGACGAACTTAGAACCGAACACCGTCGAGGACGTGATCTCGGCTCCCACGTTGGCCGGGATGGCGTCCAACGAAGCCGGATCCAGCGCCAGATGCAGAGCCGCGCCGCCATCGGACAGCGGCTCGATCGAGGCCACCTTGCCGACCTGCGCGCCATTGAGCTTGACCTTGGCCTCGGGATACATCACCAAGCCGGCGCGGTCTGAAATGACGGTCACCGGAATGGTGTTCTTGAAGCTGTCCCGGAACAGTCCGACGGCCAGCGCGAAAATCAGACCCAACGTCAGCACGGTCACAAATCCGGCAATCACGCGGGCGTTACCGCGAGCGCCGAAACTCTGCCCGGCTGCCGCAGCCACGGGCACGGCCGCGGTTTCGGTCTCAGATCGGTCGGACGGGCCGGGGCCGAGATTCGCAGTCATCTCGCCCCCTATCCGGACAGGTTGAAGTTGCCGTTGGAACCGTAGATCGCCAGCGACACGAACAATGTCACCGACACCACCACGATCAGGGACGTACGCACCGCGTTACCCACCGCGACTCCGACACCGGAGGGACCGCCGGTGGCGAAGTAGCCGAAGTATGTATGGATCAATAGGACACTGATCGCCATCAACACCGCCTGCAGGAATGACCACAGCAAGTCGATCGGATTCAAGAACGTGTCGAAGTAGTGGTCGTAGAGACCGGCCGACTGCGCGAACAGCACCACGGTGACGAACTTACTGGCCAAAAACGACAGGATCACCGCGATCGAGTACAGCGGGGTGATCGCGATCATGCCGGCGACCAACCGGGTCGACACCAGGTATTCGATCGGACGGATGCCCATCGACTCCAGTGCGTCGATCTCTTCGTTGATCCGCATCGCGCCGAGTTGTGCGGTCACGCCGGCGCCGAAGGTCGCCGCTAGGCCGATACCGGCCACCACAGGAGCCGAAATCCGGACATTGATGAATGCGGCGAGAAACCCGGTGAGCGCCTCGATACCGATATTGCCTAATGACGAGTAGCCCTGTACCGCCAGAGTGCCGCCGGCGGCCAAGGT
>CALQLM010000200.1 GCA_943331415.1 Bifidobacterium breve | reverse complement strand
GGTGCGGCATCAAGCACACTGATATCGATGCCGGAGGGCAGGAACCGCACGTTGCGATTCGGATCGGTATTGAGCTTGTTGGCCCGTAGCGCGTCGAGTTCGGTCTTGTAGACCTGCTCGACGTGCGCCTTGCCGTCATCGTCAGACATGTAGATCGCCCAAACCCCGTCGCCGGCCTCCCCCGCGGTCTCGGGCTGCGGACGGGAGCGGGGCGCGGGCCGAACAAACTGATCGAACAGCGCTCCGAATCCGGCACCCTGCGTGGAGCTGGTGAAGATCCGGCCGAAGGCGTCTCGAAGACCCTCGCCCGCCTCGCGCGCGACCCGGTCGAAATCGTCGGGGTCGAAGCCGAACGGCCCGTTGTTTTCCATACCGTCAGTGTGCGCCGGGTTTGCTGCCGCTGTCGACGTGTTCGGGATACGCCACCAGCGAAATCGGGCGGCAGCGTCCCTAGACGACCGTGAGCGGCAGCGAGCGGCGCGGCTCGAATTCGAAGGTTGCACCCAGGCTGAACTTGGTGACCTCGACTTCGGGCGAGACCTTCATCGCAGTGCTGGTCTGCTCGAACTCAGCAGTCCAGTCGGTGTCGGTGCCCTCCAGTCGCACCGCAATGTGGGGGTCCACGGCGGTGGCGATGGCCTGCAGTGGACCGACCGAGGCCGGCGTGCACAACGAGATCCACGCACCGTCGTCATGGGCCGGCGAGGGATGAACTCCCAGCCGCCCCTCGGCGATCTCGGCCACCACGTACCCGGCCGGATTGAGTAGCGGATGCAGCCGAAGCACCTCCGTGAGACCCGCGATGTCAGCGGGCAATTTCATTGCGCGGCGGATCCGTTCGGCGGCCACCCCGGCGATGCCGGTGAGCTGTTTGGTGCAGATGGACGTGGCCAGATCGGTGTTGTCGGAAGCCCGCGCCCGCACCGCGATACCGAACGACAGGTTCAGCAGATGCATCTGAAGGCAGACCTCGTCGGCGATACGAACCAGGGCCGAATGGGAGTACGCGGCGAAATCGAAGTCGGATAACAACGGTCCGGAGTAGTCGGCCCGGCCCTCGTCGGCCCGGTCGATCGCGGCAAGTTGCCAGCGCGCCGCCCGGGTCTCGGCGACGATGTCGAGCGCCGGGATGCTCTGGGCTTCCGGGTGGGACTCATCGATGATGACCGTCCATGCGCAGTGCGGCTGCCGGTCGGCGGGCAAGCGGGGTGGCCGATGGATCGGACGCACCTGGGCCTTGGCATTGGGGGCCACCGCGGTGGCGTCGAAGGTGGGGTCCTCGATGTCGTGGCACATGCCCTGCACATAGTCCGCGCCCATCGGCTCCACATCGAGCAGAGCGCCGCAGTGGTCGAGATGGAACTCGCCGTGCCAGCGGTCATGAACCGTGTAGCGGAAGTCCATGAACTGCGGCGGGGCGCCGATGTCGAGTTGCAGGCCCTTGAAGATGGTGATGACGTCATCACCGGAATAGCCCAGCGCCCTCTGCATACGCCTGGTGTAGATCGGGCTGGCGCCGGCCCATTCCTCGATCGCGATCTGGAGCATTTCCGCGCGGCCGAAAGACTGGATGCACCAAGCCATTCCGGATCGGTCGATTAGCTGCCCGATCAGCAGGAGTTCCGGCACCAGGATGGCCAGCTCAGCGCGGGACAGTGCGGAATAGCGGCTCTGCGGTTGGCTCACCCGTCAAAACCTAGTCCAGACACGAACGGTGTGTTGCAATGTCGGGCATGGCTGATGCGGATGCAATCGAGGCAATCAAACGGGTGAAGTACCGCTACCTGCGGGCTCTGGACACCAAGCACTGGGACGACTTCGCCGACACCCTGACCGAGGACATCGTCGGTGACTACGGTTCGTCGCTGGGTCAGGAGCATCACTTCACCAATCGCACGGAACTGGTGGAATACATGCGGACCTCGATGCCAGCCGGCGTGATCACCGAACACCGGGTGACACACCCCGAGATCACCGTCGACGGCGAGGGTGCTGAGGCCACCTGGTACCTGCAGGACCGGGTGATTGTGCCGGAGTACAACTTCATGCTGTTCGGGGCGGGGTTCTACCACGACCGATACCGCAAGACTGAAGACGGCTGGAAGATCTGTGCGACCGGATACGACCGCACCTATGACGTGTCGCAATCCGTGGAGGGGTTGAACTTCAAGGTGCGGCCGGGCGCTGCAATGGCCTGAGCGCTACTGCGCGATCGCGATCACGGCACCGGGTTGGAGCCAGCGGATGATTTTGACCAGGGTGTCATCGTCAAGAGCCACACACCCCGCGGTCGGCCCACCGTCGGTGGTGTGAACGAAGAAGGCCGCACCGTTTCCGGGTATGCGCTCTTTGTTCACTCCCATGACGATCGCGTGCGCGTATTGCGGGATGTAGAGGTTCTCGGTGCCACTGGCCGGTGACGTGTCAAAGGTGCAGTCGGCCTTCTTGCAGACCTGCATGGGGTTATAGGTCGGGCCCTGGCTCGACCACCAGTAATCCGGCGTCGTCTGCACGTAGGTGAGACCACCTCCGGGGTTCGGTTTGGTGCCGAACGCGAAGTCGAGGCTGTAGACGCCCATCGGCGTCGCCATATTGCCGTCGTGGGCTTGCGGAGCCATTCCGTTGGCACCAACGTGCACACCGATTCCGGTGCCTACCGGCTCCCAACCGGTGGGCCCACGCTGCCAGACGTCCATTTTGGCGGTGGAACCGCCGGTACTGACGACCGAGAGCACCTGCGTCGCGTTACCGACAGTGGCCTCAAACCACGGCGTCTGGGCCACGCCCGGCGGTGCTGACGCCACGCTTAGAAGCACCGCACCGACGACGGCACCCACGGATACCCGGAATCGGCGCATGCCCTCATCGTTGCGGGAGGCCTCGACGGGGGTCAAGTCAAGGTTCGACCACAGTCGGCGTCGGCGCTGGCAGAGGGGGCCGGTGGTGAATACCGCGCCGACACTCACGCCGATACGATCCGCGCCATGCCGGATCTTCCGAGCGGGGATTGGTCGCAGTTACTCGTCGGCCATCAGTGGCCGGGTTCGGCGACACTGTCCACCCTCGGTGCCGCCGCAACGGACCGCGCCGCAGTGGGTTCCGCCTATGACGGCTATGCCGATCTCCTGCGGTCGATTCACACCGGAAGCCTGGCCGCCCAGGAAGGTCTGGCTGCCGAGAGCGCTCGCGAGTCGTTCCGGCTCGGGGAAACCCGGGCACGGGATATCGCTGCGCGCAACCTCGCCAAACAAATGTCGTACGCATCCGCCCAGCAGTGGGTGCACGATCTGCGGGCCGATCTGGCGGCGATCGCTGCGGCCGGAGATGCCGCGATCCGCCGAATACTGGACTCCGGCGACCCCACACCGCAGAAGATCAGCGCCATCACCCAGACCATCACCGAGGCACGGCAGCACGCCAACATCCGGGCCGCGGCCTGTTGTGCCAACGTCTGCGACGCCATCCAGACGGTGTTGACCGCGGCCGGTACGGGCACCTCGGCGCGGGCACTCGCACGATCGCACGGGGTGGATCTGGATCGGTCATTCCTCTCGCCGAAGCCGGAGTTCGTTCACGCCGAAGTCAGTGCCATGGTGACCGCTGCCGGGCCGCAGTCGGTGTCGCCGGATTCTCTCGGTGAGAGCTTCGCCGCCGGGGCCTCCGCGGGTGCCATCACCAACAGGGCCATCACCACCGGGGCGGTCAACGCGCTGCGCAACACCCCGGACAGCGCCGCGGCGGCGACGGTTGACGCGGCCGGACCCACCCAGGTTTCACCGGTGCCCGCAGAACCTGCACCCGGCATCACCTCGCTGACACCGCTTCCGCGCATGCCGGCATCGACCGCGCTCGGTGCTCCCCCGGCCCCCACCCGGTCCCTTGCCCGCTATGGCGCCGATGTCCGGGCGTCCGCGCAACGTGGCCGGGCGTCACCGGTTGTGGGGACCGCCGCGGCACCGGTGTCGGCACCCGCCGGGGCCGCCACGGTGACCGCGCTCGCACACTCATCGATGGTGCGACACCAGGCCCTCGCGGCACCGACACCCCCGGCGGATTCGACCGAGGCCCTCCGTCCGGTTGCCGCGTGCGAGGACGCGGCCGGATCGGTCGCCGAGACACGGTTGCGGCGAATCCTGAATGCGGTGGCGCGTCAAGAACCCTCGCTGCGGTGGGCGGTGGGTGATCGCCAGGACGAGAGCACCGTATTGGTGACCGATCTGGCCAGCGGATGGATTCCGCCGCATATCGATATCCCGGCCGGAGTCACGCTGCTGGAACCGGGCCGCAGGACCGGTG
>CALQLM010000199.1 GCA_943331415.1 Bifidobacterium breve | reverse complement strand
TCGGCGGTGGTCCGCGAGTCCTTGGCGGTATAGAGCCGTCCGCCGAACTCCAGCACCCGGCGGTCGAGTTCGGTGACGAAATCACCGAGCCCGGGCTTGATCGGGAAGTCCACGCAGACATTCCATCCCGGGATGGGGAAGCTCAGCGGGGCCTGGTTACCCGGGCCGAACAGCTTGAACACGTTGAGGAACGTGTAGAAGCCCGAACGCTGAATGTCGACGATGATCGCCTTGAACTCGTTGACGGCTTCCATCGGAACCACGAACTGGTATTGCAGGAAGCCGGCCGGGCCGTAGGCGCGGTTCCACTCGCCGAACATGTCAAGCGGGTGATAAAACTGCGTCAGATTCTGGACCTTGCCGCGGTAGGTGCCGGACTTGCGGTACCAGAGTTCCCCGATCGGCCCGAAGGTGTACTTGTTGGCCAGCCCATTGGGAAAGATGTCGGGGAAGGTGAGCAGTTGCGGCGCATCGAATTTCAGCGGGTTCCGCTGCAGCTTCTCCGGCAACTGGTCGAGCCGGGCAAGTGATCCGCGGGAGATCGCGGCGCGGCCGAGCTTGGGTGGCGCGCTGATCGCGTCGAACCACGCACTCGAATAGGTGTAGTTGGCCTCGCTGCCGTCGCTGTGGAAGGCGATGGTCTCGTCAAGGCTCGCGGTCACGTCACCGTCGGCGATGAAGTACGCGGTTTCGGTCGGCGTCATCTCGATGGTCGCGCGCAGGATGATCCCAGTCAGGCCGTTACCGCCCACGGTGGCCCAGAACAGGTCCGAGCCCGGGCCGTCCGGAGTGACGGTGTGCACCTGACCGTCACCGGTCAGTAGGTCCATCGAGCGCACGTGGTTACCGAAGCTGCCGGCACTGTGGTGATTCTTGCCGTGGATATCGCAGCTGATAGCGCCGCCGATAGTGACCTGACGGGTACCTGGCAACACCGGGACCCACAATCCCATCGGCAGCGCCGCTTTCATCAGAGCGTCAAGACTGACACCGCCGTCGACATCGACCATTCGCGTCGCCGCCTCGACCGAGTGGATCCGATCCAGCGCGGTCATATCGATGACCAGTCCGCCACCGTTCTGAGCGTTGTCGCCATAGGAACGGCCAAGACCGCGGGCGATCACCCCGCGGTGGCGACCGTCGGCGGCCTCGGTGGCCGCCCGGGCCACAGCTTTGACGATCTCCTCGGGATCCGGGGTGCGGAGAACCTCGGCGACGCTGGGTGAGGTGCGGCCCCACCCGGTCAGCCTCTGAAGATTCGTTCCGGACATCGTGACGAGGGTACCGCGCGGCACCCCCTGCTCAGTGGAGCCGGAAGATCCACACTCTCTGCACGATGAAGTTGATGATCGTGGCGGTGCCCTGGGCAATGACGAACGCGACCGGCATCCGCCAGGACTGATCCTCGAATATCCGGAGAAAAACATGGTTAATTCCGACCTGGACCGAGAAAGTCAGCGCATACAGCGCCATCACGGCGAGGAAGCGGGCGCGGCTCGGTGACGCTTGGAAGGTCCATCGGCGGTTGATCAGGTAGGCGGTCAGAGTGCCGGCGACGAAGCTGATGGCCTTCGCAGGATCCAGCGGCATACCGAATGCGTGCAGAACCGAGTAAAGCCCGTAATCCACCACGGCGGAGAATCCGCCGGTCACGATGAACCGCACCACCTGCGTTTTCAGGCTCAGTGGGGGCGGCGCAGGGATTTCGGCCATCGCAGGGAGCTTACGTGCGCGAGCCCCCGCGACCGTGCACCATAGGTCCCGCACGACCGTGCACCATAGGTGGAGTGCGGGACTTGTTGGAATCATGGTCGGGATTGATCGGTCGGTATTCGGCCGACCCCGCTGCGCTCGGCGTCGGCAGGCGATTACTGGCCGACTGGTCCGAACCGCACCGGCGCTACCACGGTGTGCACCATCTGCGCGACATCCTCGCCCGCATCGAGGAACTCACGGCCTACGCAGACGACGCGGATACCGTCCGGCTGGCGGCGTGGTATCACGACTCGGTTTATCAGGGTCTTCCCGATGACGAGGAACGCAGCGCCAGGCGGGCCGTGGACGAGCTGGCGGGGCTAAACATCGCGCAGGATGTGGTCGCTGAGGTAGCCCGGCTGACCCGGATGACGATTACCCATGACCCGGTGCCCGGGGACCGAAACGGTGAGGTGCTCTCCGATGCCGACTTGTCGGCGTTGGCCGTGGCCTGCGATCGATACCAGAAGAACACCGCGGCGATCCGTGCGGAATATGCCCACGTCCCGGACGAGGCCTTCCGCAAGGGCCGTTTCCAGGTGCTGGTCGCACTTCTGGAGGGACCGGGGGTGTTCCGTACCGCCTACGGGCGGAACGCCTGGGAGGCCGCAGCTCGGGAGAATATGCGGGCCGAACTTGCGGGCCTGACCGACTGAGCGGGCCGGGCAAGGGCCGTTCGACCCTTGCGTTTCGGTGGTGGTCCGGACAAATATCTGGCGCATGCCAATCGAACAGGGCGCTGTGCGCGTACTCAATGACGACGAGGCGTGGGATCTGCTGGCCAGCGTCTCGCTCGGCCGGCTGGTCACCAATGTCGGCGGTCAGGTGGAGATTTTCCCGGTCAATTTCGTCACTCAGGACAACACCATTCTCTTCCGCACCGCCGAGGGAACGAAGCTGTTCGGCACCGTGATGAACGAACAGGTGTTGTTCGAGGCCGACGATCACACGGCTGCCCAGGGATGGAGCGTGGTCATCCGCGGCACCGCTCGGGTGCTCACCACCAGCGGCGAAATACACGAGGCTGACCGCGCCGCGCTCATACCCTGGGTTCCCAGCGAGAAACTGCGTTACGTCCGGATCACTGCGGATCAGATGAGCGGTCGGCATTTCCGGTTCGGTTCAGAGCCCGAACACGGCAGCTTGCCGGGCTGAGTCACCAAGGGATCTACTACCGTGCAATCTATGAAAGACGCCCGATCGACCCGTTCTTGCGGGAAGTATTCGCTCTCTGAATGCGGGTTGCCGCGCACTGACCGGTTCGTACGGATCGTGGCTCTCCTGCTTGCGGTCGCGACGTTGTCGGCGACGGCGTGCGGGCGTGAAATAAACGGCGATGGCCGGACCGATCAGCCCACCGCCGTCGAATTGCGGGCCTGCGCGGTCGATACGCCCGGTGCGTGGCTGGATGCGATCGGCGGCAGCGCTATTGATACCGGTGGAGCGACAACCAGCCCCCGCGCGGTCGGTCCTGATGGCGATGTCGTTGCTGTTCGTGATAGCGCAGAGACGCAAGATCTACTGCTCATCGATACTGACAGATCGGTGCGTGAGCTCTACGCACTAACGGAGCCCGCCATGTTCGCGATCGGTGATGTGGGCGTCGACGACCGATGGATTGTCTTCGCGATTGATCGGCATCCGCGTAACGCCAATGGCGTGCTCCCGCAGATGAAGCGCATCGAACTAATCGATCGACAGACCGGTGCGCGGAGTACGGTGACCGAGCAGTCTGATGCAGACGCCGCAGCTAAACCTGATCGTAATGTGCTCGACCGTTTCGTGCTGTCCGACGGGAAGGTCTACTGGATAACCCGCGACGAGTACAACAGCGAGGCCGGAGTCGTGCACTCTTTCGACCCGTTGACCGGTCGCGGGACCGATATCGCGTCCGGCCCGATGAGTGATCTTCTAGCCGGCACTGACTGGCCGAAAGTGCCTGTGAAGGTTCCACCCACGCTCACGGGGCTTTCCGCTGAGGCTCTGGCTTCGCTGGGCACTGACGGTGTCGCTTTGGGATGGACCAATCCACTGGCGAGCGGTGGAACCGAGGTCGGTTACTGGTCGCCACAGACGGGTCGCGTCACTGTGGTCGGCGTCGACGTCGACGTCACAAAGTTCCGCCTGCCCGTGCTGGTCTTCGATTCATTCGTCATCCTCAACTCGGGGGGTTCGACGACGATGTTGGGTTCCTCTGCGACCATTATTGATACTCGATCGGGAGCAGTGGCTGAGCTGATTCCACGCATTCCCGGGCAGTACGACCGGGCCGTCGCCTCCATGGGCGGAACCCTTGCGCTTGCTCTTTGGGTGCGTGCGGTCGACGGATCCAAGCAGGCGGACTATGCCGCGGGCATGCTGCGAACCGGTGCGCTGGCGGCGCTTGCCTGCTGATCAGCAGGAGCCGATGTCCTGGGTGGTGTCAGACCCGGGAGGCCTCAGACCCAGTAGGGCACCCGCGCCCGGTACTGCCGCAGCGCGAGTGCGGCCGCGCACCAGCCCAAGACGGTGAGGACGCCAACGACCACCCAATGCCGAGGCTC
>CALQLM010000198.1 GCA_943331415.1 Bifidobacterium breve | reverse complement strand
CTGATTTCGTCGGAGCGTTCGATCTGCGGAAAGTGACCGGAGCCGAACAGCGTCGCGACCTCCGCGTGCGGGACGTGGGCGCGGATCAGATCAAGCCATGGTGAGCTCTGACCGGGTTGCAGTGATATCCGTTGGCGGGCGGAGTCCATCGTCGTGGTCTGGATCGCCAACACCGGAACCGCGACGCAGTCCAGGGCGGCCTCGACCTCCCCGGCATCCCAGCCGGCCAGGTTGGTGATCAGCGCGCGGCCGTTCGGCGCGGGCAGGTTTGTCCCCCGCTCGAAAATGAATCTGGCGATCGCGGGGTCGGCAACGAACATCGCGCCGAAGAAGCTACGCATGAACCGCAGGTAGCCGTCCCCGGCGAGTTCCGCTGCCGTGGCCCGTTCGGCGGCTCGCGGATCACCCTCACCGATCCGACTGCCGTCGACGAGAACCAGGCGTGAGGCAATGGCGGGTTCGACCCGGTACGCCTCCAGAACGATCCGGCACCCCATGCTGTGGCCCACCAGGACCGCCGGCCCCACTGCCTGTGTGATCAGGTCTCGCGCCAGGGCGGCGCCGTAGGCCTGGATCGTGCACTCCGCCGGTGTGGCCGGACTCGATCCGTGCCCGGGCAGTTCACCCACGATGACGGTGGTCCGCGTCTCGAATGCGGCCACTTGCGCCGCCCAGTCCGAGCCATCGCAGGCGAGCCCATGAACCAGCACCAGGGGCGGACCACCTGAGCCATACCTCGTCGTCCGCACAGTGAGCGACCTTATTGTTTTTGGCGGCGTCTTGTGTAGACGATCCAACAGTTACTAGGATATGCAAGTATCTCGACCACCCTCGCCGGAAGGCAGCCCATGAGCACAACAATCCAGCACTTCATCGACGGCCGGCGCGCAAACCTGGCCAGTACCCGCACCGCCGACGTCTTCAACCCCAGTACGGGTGCGGTACAGGCCAAGGTGCTGCTGGCCTCGGCGGCCGATGTCGACACCGCCGTCGCCTCCGCTGTTGAGGCGCAGAAGGAGTGGGGCGCGTGGAATCCGCAGAAGCGGGCCCGGGTGCTGATGAAGTTCATCGAACTGGTCAACGCCAACGCCGACGAGATCGCCGAGCTGCTCTCGATCGAGCATGGCAAGACCATCCCCGACTCCCTCGGTGACATCCAGCGCGGCGTCGAGGTCATCGAGTTCGCCACCGGGATTCCGCACCTGATGAAGGGCGAGTTCACCGAGGGCGCCGGTCCGGGCATTGACGTGTACTCCATCCGGCAGCCCCTCGGTGTCGTCGCCGGCATCACACCGTTCAACTTCCCGGCCATGATCCCGCTGTGGAAGGCCGGTCCGGCGCTGGCATGCGGGAACGCATTCATCCTCAAGCCTTCCGAGCGTGATCCCTCAGTGCCGTTGCGGCTCGCCGAATTGTTCCTCGAGGCTGGATTGCCGCCCGGTGTCTTCCAGGTGGTCCAAGGCGATAAGGAGGCGGTCGACGCCATCCTGGCCCACCCCGATATCAAGGCCGTTGGTTTCGTCGGTTCGTCGGATATCGCGCAGTACATCTACTCCGGTGCCGCGGCGCACGGTAAGCGGGCTCAGTGTTTCGGCGGGGCCAAAAACCACATGATCGTCATGCCCGACTCCGACCTGGAACAGGCCGTCGATGCCCTGATCGGTGCGGGCTACGGCAGTGCCGGTGAGCGCTGCATGGCGATTTCCGTCGCGGTGGCCGTGGGCGACGAGACCGCCACCCGTCTTCGCAACAGGCTGGCCGAGCGAGTCGAACATCTACGGGTCGGCCACAGCCTCGATCCGAAGGCCGATTACGGGCCGCTGGTCACCGAGGCCGCGTTGGAGCGGGTGCGCGGCTATATCGACGCCGGAGTCGCCGCCGGCGCTGAACTCGTCGTCGATGGACGCACCAAGGCCAGCGACGAGATGACTTTCGGTGACGAGAGCCTGGAGGGCGGTTTCTTCATCGGGCCGTCGCTGTTCGATCACGTCACCACTGATATGTCGATCTACACCGACGAGATCTTCGGCCCGGTGGTGTGCATCGTTCGGGTCAAGAACTACGAGGAGGCCCTCAAGCTTCCCAATGAGCACGAGTACGGCAACGGTGTCGCCATCTTCACCCGAGACGGCGACACCGCGCGCGACTTCGTCTCCCGGGTGCAGGTCGGCATGGTCGGCGTCAACGTGCCGATCCCGGTGCCGGTGGCCTACCACACCTTCGGCGGTTGGAAGCGCTCCGGTTTCGGCGATCTCAATCAGCACGGTCCGAGCTCGATCCAGTTCTACACCAAGACCAAGACGGTCACCGAGCGCTGGCCGTCGGGTATCAAAGATGGCGCCGAATTCGTCATTCCGACGATGAAATAGGCGGCGGTAGTGAATCTTTCGACCCTGGACGACGACGAGAGGGTCATCGTCGAGAGTGTCGCCGCCTTCGCCGCCAAGCGAATCGCCCCGCACTCGCTGGACTGGGACCGCACCAAGCACTTCCCTGTCGATGTGATGCGCGAGGCGGCCGAGCTTGGCATGGCAGCGATCTATTGCGGTGAGGATGTCGGTGGCAGCGGTCTGCGACGACTCGATGCGGTGCGGATCTTCGAGCAGCTGTCCGTCGCCGACCCCACAGTTGCCGCCTTCATCTCGATCCACAATATGTGTGCCTGGATGATCGACACCTACGGGACATCCGAGCAGCGCAAGTCCTGGATTCCCCGGCTGGCCTCGATGGAGCTGATCGCTAGCTACTGCCTTACTGAGCCGGGTGCCGGATCTGATGCCGCAGCATTGCGCACCAGGGCCGTTCGGGACGGCGACCATTACGTACTCGATGGCGTCAAGCAGTTCATCTCCGGCGCCGGCACCTCAGATGTGTACGTCGTGATGGCACGCACCGGCGCCGACGGTCCCCGCGGGATCTCGGCCTTCATCGTCGAAAAAGACACTGCGGGGCTGAGTTTCGGCGCCAATGAGGACAAGATGGGCTGGAACGCACAGCCCACCGCCCAGGTGGTTCTCGACGGTGTCCGGGTTCCCGCGGAGGCCATGCTCGGTGGCCCCGAGGGGGAAGGTAGCGGTTTTGGGATCGCCATGAACGGTCTCAACGGCGGTCGGCTCAATATCGCGGCCTGCTCGTTGGGTGGCGCACAGGCGGCCTACGACAAGGCTGCCGCCTACCTCGTCGACCGCGAGGCCTTCGGCACAGCGCTGATCGATGAGCCGACAATCCGCTTCGCGCTGGCCGATATGGCAACGGCACTGGAAACCTCCCGGCTGATGCTGTGGCGGGCAGCCACCGCCCTGGACAGCGATGAGGCCGATAAGGTCGCACTGTGTGCCATGGCGAAGCGCTACGTCACCGACTCCTGCTTCGATGTCGCAGACCGGTCATTGCAACTGCTCGGCGGGTACGGCTATCTGCGGGAGTACGGCCTGGAAAAGATCGTTCGCGACCTGCGCGTGCACCGGATCCTCGAGGGCACCAATGAAATCATGCGCGTGGTGATCGGACGGGCGGAGTCCGCCCGGGCGCGCGCCTCAGCATGACCACGATGACGGAGCAGAACAGATGACCACGATCGCATTTTTGGGCCTGGGCAATATGGGTGGGCCGATGTCAGGCAACCTCGTTGATGCCGGCCACACCGTGCGGGGCTTTGACCCCGTGCCCGCCGCCCGGCAGGCTGCCGGCGATCGTGGTGTGACCGTCCTCGAGAGCGCGGCCGCCGCGGTGCAGGGTGCCGATGTCGTGGTCACCATGCTGCCTAACGGCACCCTCGTGAAGGAGTGTTACGCCGACGTCATGCCATCCGCCACCAGTGGCGCCCTGTTCATCGACAGTTCGACAATCGCCGTGGACGATGCGCGCAGCGTGAACGCCTACGCCACCGAACGCGGCTTCGCCCAGCTCGATGCCCCGGTCTCCGGCGGGGTCAAGGGTGCGGTCGCGGGCACATTGGCGTTTATGGTCGGCGGTAGCGCTGACGCGCTCGAGGCAGCCAAACCGGTGCTGGAACCCATGGCGGGCAAAGTCATTCACTGCGGCGACTCCGGCGCCGGCCAAGCCGCGAAGCTCTGTAACAACATGCTGCTGGCCGTTCAGCAGATCGCGGTCGGTGAGGCATTCGTGCTCGCCGACAAGCTGGGCCTCTCCGCGCAATCACTGTTCGACGTCATCACCGGCGCGACAGGCAACTGCTGGGCGATACACACCAACTGTCCCGTTCCCGGCCCGGTGCCGACATCCCCGGCCAATAACGAGTTCAAGCCGGGCTTCGCCACCGCGCTGATGCACAAGGATCT
>CALQLM010000197.1 GCA_943331415.1 Bifidobacterium breve | reverse complement strand
GATTCTCACCGGCGTTGCGCTCACCATGGGTACCGCGCGGGGGGGTTGGCGCATTGTCAAGACGATCGGCCAGCGCATCTTCAGCCTCACCCCACTCGACTCGTTCTCCAGTCAGGCCTCGTCCACCGCCGTCATCCTGGGTGCTTCGTTGATTGGTGCACCGGTGAGCACCACCCAGGTGGTGGCCTCCTCGGTCATCGGTGTCGGGGCGGGGCGACGGCGGTGGAAGCACGTGAGTTGGGCGATCGTGCGCGAGATGGGGATCGCCTGGCTCACCACAATCCCGGCGGCCGCGTTGCTCGCGGTCGGTGTCCTTCTCGGATGGAGAGCGCTATGAGTTCATCGGTTCAGGGATCCTCGGTTGAGCCTTCTTCGGGTCGCAGGGGTAGGCGCTGGTTCCTCCCCGAAACGCCCGATGTCCTCGGCATGCTGCAGTCGCAGGCCGAGATCACCGTCCGCGGCATGAAAGCCTTCGCCGCCTGGGCAGCCGGGGATGGCCTACGGGCCGACGATGTGCGTGCGGCCGAACACGAATGCGACGATGCGCGAAGGAAGTTGGTCAACACGGTGCGGGAGGCGTTCACCACACCGATCCCGCCGGAGGACCTGTTCCAGCTGTCTCGTGATCTCGACCGGGTGATCAATGGGGCCAAGGACGCCGTGCGTGAGTCCGAGGCCATGTCGTTCCCGCCCGATCAGGCCGTCGCCGATATGGCCGCGCTGCTCGTCGAGGGCGTTGCGTATCTCCAGACCGCATTCACCTATCTCGAAGGCCGGGGAGGGAAGGCTATCGGGTCGGCCACGAAGGCCGCCGATCAAGCTGTGTCGACCCAGCGGGATCTGGAACGGGTCTACCGCAGGGCAACCGCGGAACTGGTTGAGGTCACCGACGTCCGCGTCGCAGTGGCAAGCCGCGAACTGTATCGGCGTGTCGCGACGATGTCCGACGACATCGTCGCGGTCGCCGATCGGATCTGGTACTCGCGGGTCAAGGAGTCCTGAACCCGCCCACCGTTGCGGTACCGCAACTGATTGACTTGAGGCATGGACCGGACAGCGCGGCGCGGACCTTTGCAATGGACAGTGGTGGTGCCGCTGGGCGCACTGATCGTCCTGCTCGCTACCTGGTTTAAACACGAGCACCCGTTCTCATTGCTGCTCATCGCGATCTTTCTGATCGGTGCCGTGCTCTCGGCGGTCCATCACGCGGAGGTGGTGGCCCACCGGGTGGGGGAGCCGGTCGGGTCCTTGGTGTTGGCCGTCGCGGTCACGGTGATCGAGGTCGGGCTGATCGTCATGCTGATGACAGGCGCCGGCCCGGGTGCCACGACCTACGCTCGGGACACCGTATTCGCCGCGGTGATGATCACCCTCAACGGCATCGTCGGTCTCAGCCTGCTTGTCGGCGCGCTACGGCACCGACTCGTCTCGTTCAACGCCTCGGGCTCCGGCTCGGCTTTGGCGACCGTGATCACCCTGGCCGGGGTCTGCCTGGTGCTTCCCGGTTTCACCGTCAGCGTGACAGGACTGCAGTACGCCACCTCGCAACTGGCATTCGCTGCGGTGGCTTCGCTGGCCCTGTATTGCGGATTCGTGTTCACCCAGACCGTCCGGCACCGCGACTTCTTCGTGCCGGTCTCCTCCGACCGGCACGGCCTTGTCACCGGCCTGATGGATCTCGACGCTGACGGGCACGCCGATCCACCGTCGGCGCGCGAAGCCACAGTCAGCCTCGGGTTGCTGATGGTGGCGCTGGTTTCGGTGGTGGGTCTGGCGAAGTTATTGTCGCCAACCATTGAAGAGGTTGTCACCACGCTGGGCCTGCCCTATGCCGTCGTCGGTGTGGTGATCGCCCTGCTGGTACTGGCGCCGGAGACCATCGCCGCTGTCAACAACGCCACCCGCAACCGCGTTCAGATCAGTCTGAATCTCGCGTACGGATCGGCGATGGCCTCAATCGGCCTGACCATTCCCACCATCGCGCTCGCGATGATCTGGTTACCGGGTCCGCTGACGCTGGGCTTGGAGCCGACGCAGATCGTGCTACTGGCCATCTCGGTCGTCGTATCGGTGCTGACCCTCGCGCAAGGCCGGGCGCTGGCGCTGCAGGGCATGGTGCACCTGACCATTCTGGCGACCTTCCTCTTCTTCTCCGCTGTTCCGTAGCCCGCCATGAGCCCAGCGCCACGTCCACGGACTCCCCGTCGGATAGCCGACCTCGATACCGACACGTTTCGCGCCCTGACCGGACGCACAGACGTGACCGCTGTGCGGATCGACACCGTCGAGAATGGCACCGCTCTCCGTGCCCGGATCGCCATCACTGGACATCCCGACCTGCCGACACGGGCCTTCGTCAAGCTCGCTCCTGTCCGCCCCGCCGAACTCCTACTCAACCGCTATATGGCGCTGGCGCAGACGGAAGCGCTGATTTACCGACAGGTCAATGCCGAACTAGCCGGCCTCATGCCGAAAAGCTATGGTGCGCAATCCGACCCGGGAAGCAGTCGGGCAATCGTCATCATGGAGGACCTCGTCGACCGTGATGCGCGGTTTCTGTCCGTGGCTTCAGGGTGCTCCGCACCGGATGCAGTGTCGATCGCAGCCTCACTTGGAGGCCTTCACCGCAGATTTTGGATGTCTGATCGATTACTCACCGGCGACCTCGCCGGCCTGAGTCCCATGGCATCGCGGTCAACATCCCGGGGTCCGCGAGCCTGGCCGATGCTGCGGATGATCCCCAGGAAATTCCACGATGTCGTTACCGCGAGCTTTCGCGACGAGGCCTCAATGTTGGTGGCACAACGCTGGTCAATCGCGGCCCTCATCCGCACATATCCCCACTCGCTGATTCATGGCGACACCCACGCGGGAAACATCTGCTTCACCTCAGGTGAGCCGGTGTTCTTCGACTGGCAGGTGGCTTCCTGCGGTCCGGCGATCAAAGATCTGTCCTACTTCGCGTGTACGTCTCTTGACACTGAGACCCGCCGCGCGATCGACAACCAACTTGTCGAGACCCATGTGGCACATCTCAACGCCGGCGGCATTGAGCGGCTGTCGTTCGCCGAGGCCTGGGATTCCTACCGGTTGTTCGCGTTCACCGGTTATGTCGCGGCAGGGGTCACCTCGGTATTCGGACGACGGCTGCAAAGCGAGGAATCAACCCGCGCAGGCCTACACCGCGCCGTTCAGGCCGTTCGCGATCTGGGCAGCCTCGAACTACTGCGCAACCGTCTTGATCACCGATGACGCTGGGGTCAGCGGCGCGGCAGACAGAGCAGGCGCTCGGTCTCGTCAACGGAGGCGATTGACAGATCCAGCGTGCGGGCCAGCTCGGCGGCGCGCTTGACTAGAGGCTGGTTCCCCTGTGCAAGTTCACCTTTGCGGAGGTACAGGGTGTCCTCGAGCCCGGCGCGGGCATTACCACCCAGGGCCAGGCCGATCCCGGTCAGTGTGAGGTTCGCTCGGCCGATCGCGATGATCTGCCAGACGCAGTTCTCGGGGAGGCGTTCGACCATCATCACCAGATTCGCCGGTGTGGCGGCCGCACCGCCGGCGACCCCGAGAACGATGGAGAACTGCAGCGGATCGGCCAGTAGCCCCTCGTCATACAACCGCATGACCGCATCGAGATGGCCCGTGTCGTAGACCTCGAGTTCGGGCTTGACATCCAACTCGCGCATACGCGCGGCCAGCCGCCGCACACCATCGGGAGGGTTGCGGAATTCGCCCTTGCCGAACGACATCGTGCACGGATTCAGCGTCGCCATGCGTGGACGCAGCTCGACCAGCTTCTCGCGTTCCTCGAACGGCACCGAGAGCCCGACCCCGGTGGATAGCTGGATATGTATCGGACAGCGCTCGGCGATCAGGTCCATGGTCCGCCGGGCGATCACGGGATCTGCGGTGGGCATCTCGTTCTCGTCGCGCAAGTGAAGGTGCGCGACCGTCGCGCCCTCGAGATACGCCTCGTGCACCGCTGTGGCGATCTCTTCCGGTGTCGTCGGCAGGAACTGATTGTCGGATTTGAAGGCGATGGGTCCGGTCGGGGCGACCGTGAGTACGACGCTCATCAAATTTCCTTCGGGTAGGCGATGATCACCAGCATGGTGGCGTCCTGATCGCTGGCATTGACAAGTTCGCGGGTTTCTCCGGGACCGAAGTGCACCGAGTCGTGCGTACCCAGCGTGTGTTGGCCCTCGCAGGTCAGTGTCAGCTCGCCATCGAGCACCACGTACACCGTCTCCGCACGCGTCGGCGAGGATTCGGCGATACCGCCGGGCGGGTAGACGGACAGGCCCACCCAG
>CALQLM010000196.1 GCA_943331415.1 Bifidobacterium breve | reverse complement strand
TCCTCTGTCATCGTGGCATCGAACGGAAGATGCGGTGCCCGCTTGAACATCAACGCGATCTCGGTGACCCTGCGGCCGAGCCGCTTTCCGGTTCGCAGGTAGAACGGCACGCCCGCCCAGCGGCGGGTATCCACCTCAAGTTCAATCGCCGCGAAGGTCTCCGTGGTGGAGGTCTTGGAGAAGCCCTCCTCGTCGAGTAGTCCGACCACTTTCTCGCCGCCCTGCCACCCCGCGGTGTACTGCCCGCGTGAGGTGGTCAGATCCAGCGGGCCGGCCAGGCGGGTGGCGGAGAGCACCTTGACCTTCTCGGCCTTGACCTCCTCGGGTTGGAAACTCACCGGCTCTTCCATCGCTGTGAGAGCGAGCAGTTGCAGCAGGTGGTTCTGGATCACATCGCGGGCGGCGCCGATACCGTCGTAGTAGCCGGCCCGCCCACCCAGGCCGATGTCCTCGGCCATGGTGATCTGCACGCTATCGACGTAGTGGCTGTTCCAGATCGGCTCATAGAGCGCATTGGCGAAGCGCAGCGCCAGGATGTTCTGGACTGTCTCTTTACCCAGGTAGTGATCGATGCGGAATACCGATTCCTCGGGAAACACGCTGTTGACAACTTTGTTGAGTTCGATGGCGCTCTGCAGATCGTGGCCGAACGGCTTCTCGATCACCACCCTGCTCCACTGGCCGCCGTGGGAGTCGGCCAGACCGGACTTCTTGAGTTGTTCGCAGACCACCGGGAATGCCTTCGGCGGAATGGACAGATAGAAGGCATGATTGCCGCCGGTGCCCCGCTCGGTGTCGAGATTGGCCAAGGTCTCCGCCAATGTCGCGAAGGCGGCCGAGTCATCGAAACTGCCTTGGACGAAACGGATTCCCTCCGCCAGCCGGTCCCACACTTCCTGCCGGAATGGCGTTCGGGCGTGTTCTTTGACGGCGTCATAGACGATCTCACCGAAATCCTGGTCGGCCCACTCGCGGCGGGCGAAGCCCACCAATGAGAATGACGGCGGCAGCAGACCGCGGTTGGCCAGGTCGTAGATCGCCGGCATCAACTTCTTGCGGGACAGATCGCCGGTGACGCCGAAGATGACCACACTGCACGGACCGGCTATCCGGGGCATGCGTTTGTCCCGTTTATCCCGTAACGGGTTGTGCCAACCGGACGGGACAGCCGTCAATGCCGCAGAGCCAGGTGTGGTGCCGGCACTCATTTCGCCGCGGCGTCCAACTGGCCCTGGGTCGCGTCGAGAAGTTCCTGCCAGGATTTCTCGAACTTCTCCACGCCGTCCTTCTCGAGGTGGGAGAAGACATCGGTCAGGTCGATCCCGACGGCGGTCAGTGCGTCGAACACGGCCTGTGATTCAGCGCCGGTTCCACTGAGGGTGTCACCGGTGACGTGACCGTGGTCGGCGACGGCATCCATGGTCTTCTCCGGCATGGTGTTGACCGTGTCGGGTCCCACCAGTTCGGTCACGTACAGGGTGTCGGAGTAGTCGGGGTTCTTGACTCCGGTCGACGCCCACAGCGGCCGCTGTACCCATCCACCGGCCTCGGCCAGTGGTGTCCAACGCCCACCGGAGCAGAACACCTCCTCATAGGCGGCATAGGCCAGTCGCGCATTGGCCACTCCGGCCTTGCCGCGCAACTCCAACGCCTCCCTGGTACCGATCGCTTCAAGTCGCTTGTCGATCTCGGTGTCGACCCGGGATACGAAGAACGAGGCGACCGAATGGATCGTGTTCAGGTCATGCCCGGCCTGCTTAGCGGCCTCGAGGCCGGCGAGGTAGGCCGCCATCACTGCGCGGTGGCGATCGACGGAGAAGATCAGCGTGACATTGACCGAAATGCCCTCGGCGAGAACCGCGGTGATGGCGGGCAGACCGGCCAGCGTGGCGGGAATCTTGATCAGCAGATTGGGCCGATCCACGATTTTCCACAACTCGATCGCCTGCAGGATCGTCTTGTCGGTGTCGTGCGCCAACCGCGGGTCGACCTCGATCGAGACCCGGCCGTCGACGCCATTGGAGGCCTTCCATTGCGGCCGAAGCACATCGCAGGCCTCCCGGACGTCGTCCGTGGTGGCGGTGCGGATGGTGGCGTCGACGTCGGCGCCCCGCGCGGCGAGTTCAGCGACCTGCGCGGCATACGCGGTGCCCGTAGAGAGTGCAGCCTGGAATATCGACGGGTTTGTCGTGACGCCGACAACACTCTTGGTGTCGATGAGTTCCTGCAGATTGCCTGAACGCAAGCGGTCCCGGGACAGGTCGTCGAGCCAGACGGAAACGCCTGCTTCCGACAGTGCCGCGAGGTGTCGATTCTGAGCCATGGTTCTCCTGAGGTGTGAGGGTTAGTGGTTGAATGCCCGTTCCGCGGCTGCGGCTACCGCCTCGGCGGTGAACCCGAACTCGCGGAACAGCGTCTTGTCATCAGCGGAAGCGCCGTAGTGCTCGAGAGAGACGATCTCGCCGTCTCCGACGAACTTGTGCCACCCCTGCGCTATGCCGGCCTCCACTGACACCCGAGCGCGCTTGCCCGGCGGCAGGACATGGTCGCGATACTCCTGCGACTGGGCCTCGAACCACTCGACGCAGGGCATGGATACCACCGCCGCCCGGATTTTTTTAGCGGCCAACAACGTCTGGGCCTCAACGGCGAGCTGTAGTTCTGACCCGGTCGCGATGATGATCACGTCGGCGTCGGCCGAGCCGCATTCGCCGAGTACATAACCGCCGCGGGCGACACCATCACTACTGGTGCCTTCGAGCACCGGTACTCCCTGCCGGGTCAGGATGAAACCGACCGGACCGCTGCAGGCATCGGTACCGCGTGCGACGATCGCACGCCATGCGAAGGCGGTCTCGTTCGGGTCGCCCGGACGCACCACCGACAAATTCGGAATGGCGCGCAGTGCGGCCAGATGCTCGATGGGTTGGTGGGTGGGGCCGTCCTCGCCCAGGCCGATCGAGTCATGCGTCCAGATGTAGATGGGATCGATATCCATCAACGCCGCCAAACGCACGGCCGGGCGCATGTAGTCGGAGAACTGCATGAAGGTGCCGCCGAAGGCGCGGGTCGGACCGTGCAACACGATGCCCGACAGGATCGCGCCCATCGCGTGCTCGCGGATGCCGAAATGCAGCACCCGGCCGTACCAGTCGGCGGTGTAGTCCTCCGTCGAGATCGACGGGGGTCCGAATGACTTGACTCCGTTGATGGTGGTGTTGTTGCTCCCGGCCAGGTCCGCCGAACCGCCCCAGAGTTCAGGTAGCTTCGGCGCGACGTCGTTGAGGACCTGACCAAAGGCGGCCCGAGTCGCGACCGGCTTGGAACCCGGTTCCCAGTGCGTCAGATCGGCATCCCAGCCG
Source organism: Bifidobacterium breve (assembly GCA_943331415.1). Taxonomy (GTDB): domain Bacteria; phylum Actinomycetota; class Actinomycetes; order Mycobacteriales; family Mycobacteriaceae; genus Mycobacterium. The sequence continues at coordinate 950 of CALQLM010000196.1, read as the reverse complement.
ACGGGCAGTTCGCGGGCCAGCAGCCGGTCCAGGAGCGTCTTGCGTTTCGGTTCGCGCTTGGCCCACGCGTCGAAACCGCCCTGCCAATCCTTATGTGCCGCCCTGCCGCGATCGACGAGCGCGCGGGTGTGGGCGATGACCTCATCAGTGACCTCGAACGTCTTGTCCGGATCGAAGCCGAGCACCTTCTTGGTGGCGGCCACCTCGTCGGCGCCCAGTGCCGAGCCGTGCACCCCGCCGGTGTTCATCTTGGTCGGCGCGGGGTAGCCGATGATGGTGCGCAGGGCTATGAATGACGGTTTGTCGGTGACTTTCTTGGCAGCCTCGATCGCCTTTTCGATACCCGCGACGTTCTCACCGCCCTCGACCACCTGAACGTGCCAGCCGTAGGCCTCGTAGCGGGCCGGGGTGTTCTCGGTGAACGCAATATTGGTGTTGTGTTCGATGGAGATCTTGTTGTCATCCCAGAACACGATGAGATTGCCCAGCTGCTGGGTGCCGGCCAGTGAGCAGGCTTCGCTGGTGACGCCCTCCTCCATATCGCCGTCGGAGGCGATCACGTAAACGTAGTGATCGAAGGGGCTGGTGCCCGGTGCGGCGTCGGGATCGAACAATCCGCGTTCGAAGCGGGCGGCCATCGCCATGCCGACCGCGGAGGCCAGACCCTGGCCCAGGGGACCGGTGGTGATCTCCACACCTTTGGTGTGCCGGTATTCCGGATGGCCGGGGGTTTTGGACTCCCAGGTGCGCAGTGCCTCGATATCGGACAGTTCCAGACCGAAGCCGCCGAGGTACAGCTGGATGTAGAGGGTGAGACTGCTATGCCCGCAGGACAGCACGAACCGGTCGCGGCCCATCCATTCGGTGTCGGCCGGATCGTGGCGCATCGTGCGCTGGAACAGTGTGTAGGCCAGCGGCGCAAGGCTCATCGCCGTGCCCGGGTGGCCGTT
>CALQLM010000195.1 GCA_943331415.1 Bifidobacterium breve | reverse complement strand
TCCAGTCGTACACCGTCGAGATTGGGCTCGCGGGGTTCGGTCAGGTCCACAATTGACGTGACACCTGCATCCAGGAGCGCCGCCCGTTTCCGGGGTGCCTTGTCGAGATCCGTCGAATTGGGGTACTCGCCGGCGAGTAGACGACCGGGAACCACAAAGTACGCATGTATGGTCTGGTCCTCGGACCACGAGGGGTCCTGCTGATTGTTGTTGTTAGTCATAGAAATCTCCTTTGGGTAGCTGGTTGATGGATGGGGTGAGACGTCAGTGCAGCGCGAGGCTGCCGGCCGCCCGTTACCGCTCCACCCGGGCCAACTCCCCAAGCACCCCCTCGAGCTCGACCTCATCGAGGATGCCGCGCCGATACGCGGCCTTGGCCATATCGCGCAGTAGCGGCAGGGTGAACTTGCGACGGGAACTCTCACCGACGCGGATCGGTTTGATCGGCGTGCCGTCCTTGCGAACGAACACGTTGTTGCGCAGCGCCCATCTGACCCAGTTCTGCGATTTGCGGAAAAGCCTCGCCACATCGCCGGTACCGAAGTAGGCCACATCCGCTTCGGCGCTGCCGGCCGACGACGCCGAACCGGCGTTGGCCAGCGCCGCGTCGATCTCAGTGCTCAGGGTCTGGACGCCGGCTGCGGCAACGGCGGCATGATCGAGTGCGTCGACGGCTCGAACCTCATAGCGCAGAGCGCTGTCGATGGCGTTGGGTCCGCCCTCGGTTGGACAGGCGAAGAGGTGAGGGCCCACCCGCAGGGTCAGCCCATGACGTTGCAGGACCAAGCAGAGCCGGCGCGCATGCTCTTCCCGAATCAGGTCCTCTCGGGCATAGGGCATCCAAATGTCTCGACGGGTGGCGATGGCGTGGCTGAGAGCGGCGACGACCTGCTCGACCTCGGCCAGATCATCGGCTGCCGCGGCTTCGCCGACCTCAAAGGCGAAGATCCCGGAGATGATCGCCCCGTGCTCAGCAGCCCGGATCACGAACATTTCCGCCTGCTGCTCGGTGGCGGTATCCCCCAGGATTAAAACCGCATCAGTTTTTGTTTGTGTCATGTGAACCCTCCCCTGTTCGAATGGACGTTGTGGACTCTTTCCCGTAGTGGTTAGTGCATTTCAGCGCCCGGTATTGTCGCGATCCCCCCGGGGCTGCCGATAGTATAGCATTTGCGCGCCAAACACGCTAATTGCTAGCATGATCCCTATGCACGACAACGCGATAGAAGATCTGGGTAGCGCAAGGTTAGCAAGAGGGTCTGACAATTTTTGCTACGAGTTTCCCCGGGCCATCGTCGCCGTGGACACCGCGCTATTAACCATTGACCCTGATCGTGGATTGCTGGTGGTGGAAATGGAGCGCGAGGACACCGGCAAATGGGCCTTGCCGGGCACCTTCCTCCACGACCGGGAGACCCTGGCCGCCGCGGTCGAGCGCTGCCTGCTGGACAAACTCGGGGTGCAGGACATCCGACCGGCGCAGTTACACGTCTTCGACGCCCCGGACCGCGACGAACGCGACTGGGTTCTGTCCGTGGCCCATGTGGCGGTGGTCCGCCCGGAGCAGTTGCAGTCACTCGGGAACGGAACCTCGAAGGACACCCGACTCGTCTCGGTAGACCGTCCCGGTGAGTTGGCCTGGGATCACCCCAATATCGTCAAGCGCGCCAAGGAATACGTCCGGACACGCTACGAAGAGCAACCGGACCCTGATCGGCTGCTGGGAAACTCGTTCACACTGCGCGAACTGCGACTGGTCCACGACGCCGTCGCCGGTGACGACGACCCGTGGGATCGGGACGCCTTTCGTCGCCGCATGAAAGATCTCCTCGTAGCTACCGGCGTGAAATCCGAGAACACCGGTTCGCGGGGCCGGCCGGCTGAACTCTTTCGCCGACGGTCAGCGCGTGACCGGTCGCTCTGAGTCAAACAGCACTACCCCAAGGAGCCAGCGCTACCCGAAGGACGTTGTGTCGACCACGCCGATGTCGGTGTGGACGAAATCGCCGCCCTTGAAGAGCAGCGGCTCACCGCTGACCTTCGCCAGTGCGTAGGCGAAGCAATCCCCGTAGTTCAAGCCGGCGGGATCGCGTCCCTTACCGAATCGGCGGTAGGCCGACCGCGCAACTTCGGCCTGGTCGGCGTCGACGCCGACCAGATCGACGCCGGCCCGGTGCAACCAGAGATCGAGTTCTCGCCCGCCCGGCTCACCGAATCGCTGCTCAATGACAATGGCCGCCTCCAAATACGAGGCCGTCGACATCAACCGAACCGGGTCCGCTGCCACTGCGGCTTCGAACCGCTGCGCCTCCGGCTCATCGGTGAGCATCGACACCAGAGCGGAGGTCTCGATCACCATCAGGTGGGCAGTCCGTGTTTGTCGTAGCCGATGATGGCGTTCGACGCGCGGTCGTCCCGCACCGGCAGATCGGCACATCGACGGCGGATCGATGCCAGTTCCTCACTGAGCGGGATCGCCCTGGTCCGCCCGGCCTCGCGAGCCAGACGTTCCCGCAGCGCGACCACAATGGCTTCGGTCAAGGTTTCACCGGTGCGAGCTGCCAGTTCGCGGGCAAGCCGATCGGCTTCGGGGTCTTTGATACTCAACGCCACGGTGTAGATTATATATCCTCGTGCCGATTCTAGAAAGAACACGCCGCCGAAAGCCCGCCAACCACTAGGCTGGGAGACGTGAAGACTTTCCTCAGCGCAGGTGCCTGCGCACTGCTGGTCGGCGCCGGCCTGTGTGCCACCGCCGCGCCGGCGTCCGCCTGCCCCTACGGCACGGTGCCCAGCGACTTCAGCGGTGTCTGCGTCAGCGGGGGCACCAATGGCGGGCAGGTCATCGCGCCCTCACCGCCGCAAACCGGCGCCGTGTACGGCGGCGGGCCCAACGAACTTCCGACGGTCGACGGCATCCCCTGCACCCCGCAGCACCTCGGCACCTGCATCGGCCTGTCGATGAGCCAGGGCTGAGTGGCGCGCTACTGCGGGTTTCGCCAGGTCTCGTTGTAGGTCTCGATCTCTTCGGGCTCGTCCATGTCCGCTTTGATCGTGGCCCGATCCCGGCGGATGGTCACCCGCAGGGCTGCCCAGATCAGCCCGATGATCACGACCGCGGAGAAGATAATGATGAGGGGCAGAGCATCCACTGGCAGTGACCTCGATTCGTCCGGTCGGCGCCCATCGCGCCATGCGCAGACCACGATAACGACGAGGCCGAATCAGCGCGACCGTTTTCGCGCGCTGCCCGGTTCGGGGCAGACCCGTTCCTATCCCTCCACCGGTACCGTTTTGTTAGCCAGTTTCCAGTGCATCCAAAACAGTGGTATCACCAGCACGTAGGCGGCCAGATTGCCCACCAGTCCGACAACGCCGGAGCGGCGCTCGCTGGCCCGGTTCTGCTCTTCGAGCAACTCCCTGTCGAGCTCGACCGGCTGGGCGCTGTAGGGATCGATATAGGGCGGGCTGGGGTAGACCAGGCTCATGACGTTGTCGACCAGAGACAGCGTGGTGAAGATGACCACAACGATGCATACGAAACAGACCGCGTAGAGGTAGAGGGAACGCCAATCGGTCAACGATGGCTTCTGCATCGTCAAAACTTAGCAGCGCACAGGTGCCAAATGGGCCGGGGTTGTGGTCCGCCCGCCCCCTGAGTGATCACTGAACCCGGCGACGGCGAAGGAAGACCAACCCGATGAACATCATGGCGGCCCAGCTCGGGGTCGACACCGTGTAGCCGAGGTCCTCCAAGATTGCCTGCTCGACCGGGCTCAGGACCCGGATGCCGAGTCCGCTGGCCGAATAGGCATTCATCAACACAGCGTCGGAATCCGAGAACGTGTAATCGTCCAGGTGCGAGCCCGAGCTTCCCGACTCCCATGGATCGGGCGTGTAGATCGGCACGAGCCCGCCGTAGGCGGCCACCGCATTGGTGCCGGAGAAGTACAGGCCACCGTTGCCGCCGGTCAGGTTCGGGTTAAAGGCGTTGATGAACCGGTAGCGGTCGTTGATCACCGATGTGCCGTTCTGGTCCGAAATAGCGCTGTCGAATACCGTCCACCGTCTGTCGTCGTTGTATCCAACGTCATCGATATACGACAGGAATCCGTACGCGTGCAGAATCTCGTGCATCATCGTCGAGACGAAGTCGTACTCGTCGCTGCCGACGGTGTCACCGTAGGACCACGCGTTACCGAAGTTCACATCCATCACGCCGTCGGCCTCGAATCCATTGGAGTCGACACCCTCGATGAGCTTGTTCTGCACAACGGTATAGAAGTAGCCGGAACCGACGCCGATGATGTCAC
>CALQLM010000194.1 GCA_943331415.1 Bifidobacterium breve | reverse complement strand
CTGATCCGGTACTAGCCCGCGGCGAAAGCTGACAGCGGCCATCGCCTGCAATTATGGTGATAAGCGGCCCACCGACCGGGTCGCCGAAGGAGATGATCTGTCATGGGTATTCCTGAGACCAAGCGCGTCGGCGGCTGCACCTGCCGCTGCAACGTCTGCAAGAACGGCACCCACTGCCGCAACATCGGCAGCGGCTGCAAGGTCAAGCTCTAAACATTCCCTGACTCACCTCGATGGGATCGATAGCGCGATCCCGTCGAGAATGTCGTGCTCGCTGACGACGAGTTCGTTGATGCCTGCGCGTTCGCCCAATGCGGCGGCGAGTTCCTGGACGACGATTGCTCCGCCACCGATCACGTCCACCCGACCCTCATGCATCGGCCCCAACGCGGCTCGTTGCTCGCGGGTCATGCCGATCAACTGATCACACACCGCCAGCATGTCGCTGAACCGGATCCGGGACAGGTGAATGGCGTCGGAGTCATAGGTATCCATGCCTTGGGCCAGAGCGGCGATCGTGGTGAAGGTTCCTGCCACCCCGACCCAGGTCTTGGCCCGCTCCACCGGAACCACCCGAAGCGCCTCCGCGAGGCGTTCGCCCACCACCGCTCGGGCCGTGGCCACCTCCTCGGCGGTCGGCGGATCCGAATGCAGGCACCGCTCGGTCATCCGAACGCAGCCGATATCCGCCGAATAGCTGGCCTGCACGCCGGCACTATCGCCCAGTACCACTTCGGTGGATCCGCCGCCGAGGTCCACTACGACGAATGGTGCTGCCGCAGAATCTAATTCGCCGACGGCCCCGTTGAAGGACAGCTCGGCTTCCTCCGATCCGGTGATGACTTCAGCAATGGACCCCGGAACCACCGCGCCCAGGATGGTGACGGTCATTGCGAAGAACTCATCGCGATTCGCTGCGTCCCGGGTGGCCGAGGTCGCCACCATCCGCAGCTTGCGCACATCGTGGTCACGCAGTAACACCGCGTAATCCGCCAGCGCCGCTTCGGTGCGTGCCAATGCTTCAGAGCTGAACCGTCCGGTGGCGTCGACACCTTCACCGAGTCGGACGATCCGCATCTCACGATGCAGATCGCGCAGCCTCCCGTCGACCCGCTCTGCAATCAACAACCGGATCGAATTGGTGCCGCAGTCAATCGCCGCCACGGTATCGGTCTCGGGGTTCACACCCACTCCTCTCGTATCAGGATTCCTGACATCGCCGGTTCGCCAGCCAGCATCGCCAGTGCCTGATCACCGAACGGGTTGACCCCGCGTCCCTTGGCCAGCGAGTGGGCAATCACCACGTGCAGACACTTCACCCGGTCGGGCATACCGCCGCCGGAGAAGGTCGTGCCCAACGATTCGATCGCGTCGCGCTCGGCAAGGTAGGACTCGTGGGCCCGACGGTAGGCATCGGCCAAGGCCGGATCCGCACTGAGCGCAGCTGTCATCGTCCGCATCACACCCTCGGACTCCAATCGGCTGGCCGCGGCGGTCAGAGCCGGATGGGTCAGGTACTACAGCGTCGGGAACGGGGTGCCATCGGACAATCGCGGAGCGGTTTTGACCACGCCCGGCTCACCGTTGGGACACCGGTAGGAGATCTCCAACAGGCCGCGCGGCTCGCGACCGAGCTGGCGCGCCACGGCGTCGAGATCAGCCCGGTCAACCACCGGGCACGGGAGCGGGCGGCGGCGGTCCGGGCAGCAGGGGCGGCTCGGGCGTACCGGGCGGGGGTGTCACGGCGGGCGGACCGTGCGGAGCATCGGCGATGGTGTGCCACAGCGCGGTGTACCAGGGATCGCCGCTCAGAGTCACGCCCGCCCGAGGACCGGCATCGGAGGCCGCGGTCGAGGAGGCCGGCAGCTGAACCTGGTACGGGATATCGCCCGGCATCACGAATCCGAGCCGCTCGCGTGCCTGCGCCGCGATATAGACCGGGTCGGCCAATTTGGCCTTCTGGCCTTCCAATTCGGCAATCTGCTCGCGCAGCGCGGACTCACTGGCGGCTAGCTGGTTCATCTCGGTGCGCTGCGCGAAGTAGGTCCGCACCGGGCCAGCGATGGTTAGGGCGAGAACGCACACCATAGCCGCCATGATCGCAGCACGGCGCGCGGTTAATCCGAGTCTTTGCTCGCTCTGCTGCTCGATCGATGCAGCGATCACCCGACGGATTGGGTCGGTCAGCCCATGACCGACCGACTCAGCCTGAGCCCGCAGGCCAGTCGAACGCTTCCCTCGGGTGCCAACACTTTTCGGACGGGAACGGCCGCGACCAGACGCACCCGGCCTGGAGGCCGGTGCGCGCCGTTTCGGATCGGGCCGTTTGCCTTCTGCCACAGTGTTTTCCGCGCTATTCCTTCGTCTATCCGGATCCGGTGAACCGTGGGAAGGCCAGATCGCCCGCATAACGGGCGGCGTCACCGAGAGCCTCCTCGATGCGCAGCAACTGGTTGTACTTGGCGACGCGTTCGCTGCGGGCCGGAGCACCGGTCTTGATCTGACCGCTGCCGATCGCGACCACCAGGTCAGCGATGAAAGTGTCCTCAGTCTCACCGCTGCGGTGGCTCATCATGGTGCGGTAGCCGCTGTTGTGTGCGAGCGCGACAGCATCGAGAGTCTCGGTGAGCGTTCCGATCTGGTTCACCTTCACCAACAGCGCGTTGGCTGCCCCACGCTCGATACCCTCTTCGAGGCGTTCGGGATTGGTGACGAACAGATCGTCTCCGACGATCTGAACCCGTTCGCCGATCGCGGCGGTCAGATTCACCCAGCCGGCCCAATCGTTCTCATCGAGTGGATCCTCAATGGAGACCAACGGATACGCATCGAGTAAAGCGCTGTAGAAATCGCACATCTGATCAGCGGTCCGGGTCTGCTTCTCGAAGTTGTATTCGGTGCCGGTGCAGAACCCGTTGGCAGCGACGTCGAGAGCCAGCCCCACATCTGGTCCCGGCTTGAGCCCGGCAGACTCGATAGCCGAGCAGATCAGATCCAGTGCGGCATGGGTGCCGGCGACATCGGGAGCGAAGCCGCCCTCATCGCCCAGTCCGGTGGATAGGCCCTGCTTCTTGAGCACCGCTTTGAGTGCGTGGTACACCTCGGCACCCCAGCGCACTGCCTCTTTGAAACTCGGTGCGCCGATCGGCGCCACCATGAACTCCTGGACATCGACTCCGGTGTCGGCATGGGCACCGCCGTTGAGGATGTTCATCATCGGCACCGGAAGAATGTGAGCGTTCGGTCCGCCGAGGTAGCGGAACAGTGGCAGCGCGGCCGATTCGGCGGCGGCTTTGGCCACCGCCAGGGAGACGCCCAGGATCGCGTTGGCTCCCAATCGGGACTTGTCCGGGGTTCCGTCGAGATCGAGCAGTGCCTGATCAACCAGTCGCTGATCGTCGGCGGACAGTCCGATGACGGCCGGGGCGATCTCGTCGAGAACCGCTTCGACCGCCTTCTGGACGCCTTTACCGCCATAACGGGTGCCCCCGTCGCGCAACTCGACAGCCTCGTGCTCGCCCGTGGACGCCCCGGAAGGCACGGCTGCGCGCCCGAAGGAACCGTCGATCAGGGCCACCTCAACTTCGATGGTCGGATTGCCGCGCGAGTCGAGAATTTCGCGAGCGGCGATCTGCTCGATGATGGGCACGGGCTTCTCCTTGCTGATCGGACCGTCTATTGCTGCCAGCCACAGCCTAGATGGTTGGGACCGTTCTTCTAGAGCGGATGACCGTCTGCATAGGCCGTCGCCCAGTCTCGCACCGTGCGGGCATAGAGGTCGGAGTGGTTATAGGCGCGCAGTGCGTTCATCCACCCGCGCGGCGTGCCCAGGTCGGTTCCGCGGAAACACAGATAGCCAGCCGCCGATAACGCGGCGTCATCGAAGTTATCGGGACTGGCGGCACCGTCGTTGTTCGCGTCCACGCCGTACAGGCGCCAGGTTTCCGGGATGAACTGCATCGGACCCATGGCCCGCACGTACACCGGTTCGCCGTCCAGTGACGCCTCGCGGTCGACGATCTCGAGGTTGCCGTTGGTGCCGTCAAGGTGCACACCACGGATTGGCGGGCTGACGTCGCCATTCGGGGCGATCACCGCACCCCGGTAGGTGCCGTGCTGGCTTTCGACCATGCCGATGCCGGCCAGCGTCGTCCAGGCCAGGTGGCAGTCAGGGTTCTCCACCTCGGCGACGCGGGCGGCGTAGGCGTAGGCCTCCAGAGCGTGAATGGGGATGCCGAGAGCCGGGGCGCGCGGCTCGGCCCATTCGCGCAACTGGTCGGCGGGTCGCCCCGCGGCGTGCGTGTCGATCGCGGG
>CALQLM010000193.1 GCA_943331415.1 Bifidobacterium breve | reverse complement strand
GGTGGCCCAGCGCGATAGCGCCGCCATTGGGGTTGAGCTTGGACTCATCGGCGCCGATCTCCTTGAGCCAGGCCATCGGCACCGGAGCGAACGCTTCATTGACCTCGAAGACGCCGATATCGGCAACGCTCAACCCGGAACGCTTCAGCGCCTTCTGTGTGGCCGGAATCGGAGCGGACAGCATCATCACCGGATCGGCACCGGCCAGGCATGCGGTATGCACGCGGGCGATCGGCTTGAGCCCCAACGACTTTGCTTTCTCCGCCGACATGAACAGCAGGGCGCCTGAGCCGTCGGAGATCTGCGAGGAGTTGCCGGCGTGGATCACACCGTCCTCTTTGAACACCGTCTTGAGCGCGGCCATCTTCTCCAGAGTGGTGCCCAGGCGGATGCCCTCATCCTTGAGCACGACATTGCCATCTGGATCCTTGATTCCAACGATCTGATCATCGAAGGCACCTGACGCCTGCGCCCTACCGGCCTTCTCGTGTGAATCCAGCGAGAACTGATCGAGCATGGTGCGGGTCAGGCCCCACTTCTCGGCCATCATCTCCGCGCCGATGCCCTGGTTCGGTGTGCGGTCGTAGCGGGCCTTGAAGTTCGCCGAGTACGGGTTGCCGCCATTGGCCAGTGACGCACCCATCGGTGTGCGCGACATCGACTCGACACCGCCAGCGACCACGACGTCGTAGTGTCCGGCCACCACGCCGGCGGCGGCGAAATGCACCGACTGCTGGCTGGAGCCACACTGGCGATCGACGGTGACTCCGGGCACGGACTCCGGCCAACCGGCGGTCAGGACCGCGGTGCGGGCGATGTCGAGGGCCTGTTCACCGGCTTGCATCACGCAACCCCAGATCACGTCATCGACGATCTCCGGGTCGATGCCGGCCCGCTGCGCCAGACCGTTGAGCACCTGCGCCGAGAGCTCAGCCGGGTGCACGCCGGATAGTCCGCCGTTGCGCTTACCAACTGGTGCACGAACCGCCTCGACAATGACCGCTTCCGCCATGGACTTCTCCTTAAGTATTGGGTTTCTCTATCCGATTCTGACTACCAACCAACCGTTTGGTCAAACCTTGTCGTGGTCAAACCTAGTCTTGGTCAAACTTGGTTGGACCGGGACTCCACATGGACCGGCAGATCGTCATCCCAGGGCTGGCGAACCACCATGTCGGCCACCTCCACCCAGCCCCGCTCGAACTCCCCGGTGGCCGCGTCGACCAGGCGGTAGCGCTGGGTCTGGGTCTGGATCGGCTGCGCGTCGAGCAGCACCACCCGAACCTCACCCGGCTCGAACTGGCAGCGCCGCTGCATCGCGGCGATCAGTTGCTCGTTGTGCATGTGCCCGTCACCGAAGTTCCAGCCGATCGCCATGCTGCAGATCCGCTCGCCGTCTGTGACGGAGTAACCGGCCTCGTCGTGCCCGGCCATCGCCCGGTGCGCCAGGGTGAACAACGCCTTGCCGTGGGTGTTGAATCCGCGGAACGCATACCCCATGTAGAGCGGGATCTGCGCGGCCTCCTTGCTGCCGTAGAACTTCTCCAACTGGGCGGCCGGCATGTTGGCGATCGCCACGATGTGGTCGGCGATCTTGGCCTCCGCCGACGGTGTGAGGCACCACAGCGTCGTGTCCCAGTTGCCGGCGTAATAGCGCATGCCCGGCAGGAAGGAGATCTTGCGGGGGAACAGGTTTCCGGCGATGACGATCCCGGCCATGACGACGAACAGGATGACCGGCCACGGGTTGGTCATATCGTCCAGTCCGATCTCGGAGTGGCCGACGAACAGCGCCAGCACGGCGAAGATCATGAAGACGTTCCACTCCAGGGGCACCCCCATCGGGATGGCCGACAGGATGCCGAGGTGGAAGCACACCATCACGAAGGCGGCGACCGCAGTCGGCCAGCCGCCGTGGCTGAACAACAGAACCAGAGGCACACCCATCTCGATGACAGTGCTGACGTGGGCCAGGGTCCGCGACAGCGGCCCCGGACGCAGATCGTCGGGGAAGTTCTCGAAGAACCTGCGCTTGAGCCACCGGGCCCGCACCACCGGACTGTTGGACATCATCGTGGAGATGACGAACGGGAAGTGCTTATTGAGCTTGGAGGTGGCCGCGCCCATCCAGATCACCACACACGCGAGTTTGGCCGCGATCAGGACGTTGGGTCCGCCGAACAGGAAGGCAGCCACGAACGGGACGTACACCTCGCCACGGATCGCCAGGAAGAGGACCTTGTCGCGCAGGCCGGCCACGGCCACCAGGGCGAGAATCGTCCACGACTGCCACGCCGGTAACAGGCCGATGTCGGTGCCCAGCGCCGGGTCGGGGCCGGTGCCGTCGGAGAACAGCGCGACAACGAGCATCCCCAGCAGAGCGCCGTAGAGCAGCACGTCGATGGGTTCGCGGTTGTCACCCCGGGTGAGCGGCACCCGGTTCGGCCACGGTGGCAGCCGAATGGTGTTGGGCCGCAACCAGTACAGCACCGATCCCATCGGCGGGTAGAACCTGTTGTTCAGCGGACCGAAACCGCAGCCGAGGCCGAGGATCTCGAACAGCATCGTGTAGAGCACGACCTTCTGGAAGACGATCGGCTCGGTCCACCACTGCCCGATGTTGCTCCAGCCGTCGATGCCTGCGGTCGACAGTGCGAACACGGCGCCGAACAGGATGTAGAGACAGATCTTGACCACGTAAAACAGGTGCAGCACCACCGGGGTGCCGAAACCGACTTCGGCCCAATGCCGCGCCATCGGCTTGATCTTCTCGGCGCGGGTGCCCTTGCTCCACTGCTCGAAGTCGACAACGGGCACTTCCTGTTTGAGAAATCCCATGGCGCAAGACTAGAGCGCTGCGGCGTCCGCCTGAGAGGTTCTGGGTCGGTAGAAGAGAACGAGTTGGCCGATACCGCCGGCCAGGCCAAGTCCAAGCGCGATGAGCAGACCCGGCCAGCCGTGCAGCAGAGCGGCCAACCGGGTGCCGCCAAACACCAGGTAATCAAGGCTGAGCCGACCGGGTGCGACCGCGACGGCCACCGCCGCCGCTGCCAGGACCAGGTTGTACTCCCAACCCTCCTTGACGATGAAGAACCCGTTTCGGCGGTGCACGGTCCACGCGGCGACCAGCATCAGGGCGACGAAGCCCGCGGCGGCAACCGGCGTCAGGAACCCCAGGGCCAACCCGAGACCCGCCGCGATCTCGGTGCTCGCCGCCACTCTGGCGTGGAAGGCACCGGGGCGCATCCCGATGCTGTCGAACCACCCCGCGGTGCCGGCTATCCCACCGGAGCCGAAGAACTTGTTGTAGCCGTGGGCGGCCATGGTCAGTCCCAGAACAAGTCGCAGCATCAGCATTCCGACGTCGTAGGCGCTCATGGCTGACAACCTAGGGCATCTGATAGCCGGGCGGTGTAGTCATCGAGGTCGACGACGGTCGAGTCAGCGTGCACGCTCAGCGCCACGACCCCACCGATACCGTGCACCCCGTGGGTCAAGCCCATCATCGGCGACAGCGCCGGGTATCCGGCGGTAAGTACCACCGGGTACCCGCCGAAGGACAGATCGGCCGGACCGCGATCGACGCTGGACACCACGGTGTGACCGGTGACCGTCGCCGAGCGCACCGCGGGGTCGAACATGCCCACCCCCCAGCGCAGCAACCAGGCCGGAACCGAGGCGAAGGCCGCCGCCGAGGATCTCACGGCGGGGTGTTCGCCGCGCCGACGATGCGCATTCAGGCCCGCAGCGATCCGCTGCGCACGATCAGTCCGGCGCAGTTCCGGGTATAGGCCGACCCCAACATTGCGGAAGTTGTTGTGCGCCTGCACTATCCGCGCTCCCCCGCTGGCAATCGGCACTTCGGCGCCCAGCCGACTGATGTCCTCACCGCGTTCGCCGAGATATCCGGCCAGAGCATCGGAGATCACCACCAGCGCCCCCACTGTCACGGTGGGCCCGGGGAGTGCATCGCGGCTAACTGTGAGGGTGCGAACTGCCGCGGTGCCGCCCGCGCGAGAGTTGATCGCCGACGCCGGCCGCGGGGGAATCGGCGGCGCCAGAAGTCCGGCCGTGGTGTCTCGAACCAAACGCCGGTGTGCGAGTGCAGCCCGCGCCGCACGCCACGGCAGGAGTCCGCGATCTGGCAGGCCCACTGGCGGCAGTGGCGTGGACCGACCCAGCAGAGCACCTGCCAACGCCGCTGATCGGGTGCCGTCACCAAGTGCATGCGCCACCTGCACCACCACCACCGAACCGGCCGCCGCCGCCCCGGGAATGCCGTCAATGCCCGGGAAAACATGAACCCGCCAGCACAG
>CALQLM010000192.1 GCA_943331415.1 Bifidobacterium breve | reverse complement strand
TCATCGGTGACATCCACCCCGCGGACGGGTTCGCGGGACCAGGTGCCTGGCGTCACGATCTCCACCTGGCTGGCCACGTCGGCGAGTGTGACTATCACCAGCCGGTCGCGTGTCCATGCGTACTGATGCAGACAGGTGCGTGCATCCGGAGAGAAGACCACGGTCAATTCCGCTGTGCCGTCCAGGAATTGCTCATAATCCGCGGCCAGCAGCGAGCCGGCCGTATAGACACCCGAACCGGTGTACCAGTCGGTGCGTAACTCGATCAGCAACCAATCGCGGTGTACGGAGATGCTGGCATCAGTCGGTGCGTCGATCCGAACCAGCTCACCCGAGCGAAGTTGGTAAGCCTGGTCGTTGAAGAAGTCGACGGCACGGTAGATCAGTGTGCGCTCGTAGCCGGGTGTCCGATCCACCGCGCCGGAGACAATCACATCTTCGGGTGACCCGGTGAACAGTGTGCTTGCCTCGGACAGCGGCTGACCGCGGCGCCAGCGTTTGAGCACTCGGGGATAGCCGGAGTCTGTCAGTGAACCCGGCCCGAAATCGGTGCCCACCAATACGGTGTCGTGATCCTCCCAGGACACCCGGGACTTCGCCTCAGGGAGTTCGAACCCGTCAACCAGGAAAGACCGTGTTTCCATGTCGAATTCGCGAACCACAGTTGCATCCGAGCCACCGCGGGAGAGGGAGACCAGCGCCTTCGTGTGATCCGGTTCGATGACGTCGGCGCCGGCCCAAACCCAGTTCTCCCCGTCGGCACGGGCCAACTCGTCGACATCGATGATGACGTCCCAGACCGGTGATGGGGTGCGGTAACTGTCCAGTGACGTTCGTTGCCACAGCCCGCGCGGGTTGGCCGCATCGCGCCAGAAGTTATAGAGGTAGGCGCCGCGCCGACGGACATAGGGGATCCGCGTATCGGTGTCGAGGACTTCCAGTGCCTCGGAGCGCATCTGCTCGAATCGTGTATCGGTGAACGTGGCGACGGTGGTCTCGTTACGTTCGCGCACCCAGGTGAGCGCGTCGTCACCGTGGATTTCTTCAAGCCATAGGTTCGGGTCGTCGACCATGGCCGCCTATCTCCTCGGAGCGTTAGTTGAACTGGGTTAGGGTGATCCCGGTTCCATGTTCGCACGGCAGGAGTCGCAGACCGCCCATGACCTCGACGCTTACTCCGCCGCCACGGTCCTTGATCACGACGGCGGCAGCCGAATTACTTCGGCGCCTGCAGGATCGGCATGGGCCGGTGATGTTCCACCAGTCTGGTGGCTGCTGCGATGGATCCTCGCCGATGTGTTACCCCGACGGTGAATTCATCGTCGGCGATCGTGATGTGCTGCTCGGCGTCCTCGAAGACGCACCGTTGTGGATATCCGGCTCGCAGTTTGAGACCTGGAAGCACACCCAGTTGGTGATCGACGTGGTGCCGGGCCGCGGCGGCGGATTCAGCTTGGAGACCCCCGAGGGGGTGCGGTTCCTCAGCCGCGGACGGGCCTTCACCGCCGATGAGATCGGGTTGCTGGAGCAGGCTCCGCCATTGACCGGAGCCGACTACGAACACGGCGCTAGGCCGCCGCTCCGGACAGACGTGGTGGTGGCTGATGCTGCTGAAGCGTGCCAAATACCTGGTCGGCACGCCGAGGCTGTTCAGCCGTAGACGGCCGATCGGCCAGTATCGTCGGAAACCGTGATACCCCTGCCTCGGGCATGGCTGCTCACCAGCGCGTTGCTCCTCGGCTGCGTCGTGGGTCAGATCGCGGCCATCGTCGCCAAATTGGTGATTGACACCAATATCCGCCCCGATTTGGTGGTGGCATTGGTTGTCGGCGTCCCGGGCGTGATCGGGCTTGGACTGGTTCTGTTCTCCGGTCGGCGCTGGGTCACCACACTCGGGGCCTTCACCCTGGCGATGGCGCCGGGATGGTTGTCCGTGCTGCTTTTGATCCAGGTGGCCTCCGGTGACTGATACGACCTCGGGTTCCTTCACCGGCCCTCAGCTGACGCCCATGTTCCCCACCGGCGCCCAAGACTCCCTGGCGCCCACCACCGAGCCGCACCACTCGCCGATCTTCGACACCGGTCCGCACCCGGATCCGCTGCAGGTACCCGGTGCCGAACTCCCGGTCGGCTCCCCGATCGATTCCCCGGTAGACGTCGAGGATTCCGCCCCACAGGCGTTCAGTGAATTGGAGAATGTCGATACCGGCGCATTCCTGCGCGCGGTCACCGGACATATGCCGGTCGTGGTACCGGCTCAACCGGTCGTGTTGCCAGGCACATTCCAGTTCGTGAAGCGCTGGAAGTTCGCCCTGATGGTGGCCGGGGTCTGGGTGGTGTCTGCGGCCGCCGGCCTCGGCTTCTACTACTGGTGGTACTCCGCACTGAACAAGACCGTGCCGGTTCTCGGCATCTTGATCTATCTGGCGGTGTGCATGGTGGCCAGCGTGCTCGTCTCGCTGATACCTCATCGACCGCAGGTGACGGGCTTGGCCGTGGCTCTGATGGCGGCGCCCCTGGCCTCGACCGCAGCGGCCGCCATCCTGCATGGCGCCTATTACTTCGAATGGATCGCCCGCCCAGCCATAGGCTAGAAGTAGGGTAGCGGCGTGACTCACTATGACGTCGTTGTCCTCGGCGCCGGCCCCGGCGGATATGTCGCAGCTATCCGCTGCGCGCAGCTGGGCCTGAACACCGCAATCATCGAGCCCAAGTACTGGGGCGGGGTCTGCCTCAACGTGGGTTGCATCCCCTCCAAAGCGCTGCTGCGCAATGCCGAGCTGGCGCACATCATGACCAAGGAAGCGGCAACCTTCGGCATGAGCGGTCAGGTGAGCTTCGATTTCGGCATCGCGTTCGATCGCAGCCGTACGGTGGCCGACGGCCGCGTCGCCGGAATCCACTACCTGATGCAGAAAAACAAGATCACCGAGATCAACGGGTACGGCCGGGTCACCGATGCCAACACCATCGTGGTGGATCTCAACGACGGCGGAACCGAGACCGTCACCTTCGCCAACGCGGTCATCGCCACCGGCAGCAGTACCCGATTGATCCCCGGCACCTCGTTGTCGCAGAACGTGGTGACCTACGAGGAGCAGATTCTGACCCGGGAACTGCCGGGATCGATCATCATCGCCGGGGCGGGTGCGATTGGCATGGAGTTCGCCTATGTCATGAAGAACTACGGCGTCGATGTGACCATCGTCGAGTTCCTTCCCCGTGCCCTGCCCAACGAGGATGCCGAGGTTTCCAAGGAGATCGAGAAGCAGTACAAGAAACTCGGCGTGAAGATCCTGACCGGCACCAAAGTGGAGTCGATCACCGATGACGGCGCGCAAGTCACCGTCGTCATCAGCAAGGACGGCAAGACCGAGGAACTCAAAGCCGACAAGGTGATGCAGGCCATCGGTTTCGCGCCCAATATCTCCGGCTTCGGACTCGAGGCCGCCGGCGTCGCGTTGACCGACCGTGGCGCCATTGCCATTGACGATTACATGCGCACCAATGTGAGCCACATCTACGCGATCGGTGACGTCACGGCCAAGCTGCAACTCGCGCATGTCGCCGAGGCGATGGGTGTCGTCGCCGCGGAGACCATCGGCGGTGCTGAGACGTTGGCGTTGGGCGACTACCGGATGATGCCGAGAGCTACCTTCTGCCAGCCACAGGTCGCGAGCTTCGGGCTCACCGAACAACAGGCCCGCGACGAGGGTCATGACGTGAAGGTGGCCAAGTTTCCGTTCAGCGCCAATGGCAAGGCGCACGGACTCGCCGACCCGACCGGGTTCGTCAAGGTCATTGCCGACGCCAAATACGGCGAACTGCTGGGCGCGCATCTGATCGGACCCGATGTCTCCGAACTGCTTCCCGAACTGACGCTGGCCCAGAAGTGGGATCTGACGGTCAATGAACTCGCCCGCAATGTCCACACCCACCCGACGTTGTCCGAGGCTCTTCAGGAATGCTTCCACGGCCTCGCCGGCCACATGATCAATTTCTGACGCGGTGAAACCCGCACTCATCGCCGGCGTTGGCGGCGTTCTTCTCGGTCACGCCCTTTGGCTGATCGGTATTTCGATCGCGACCGCATCGTCATCGGTGAGTACCGGCGTGCTGGTCGTCTCGGCCCTATGTGTGCTCGGCGCCGGCGCCGCGATCTATCAGGCCTGGAACTACTACCAACGCAAGAAATGGACTCAGGCGGCGTTCCTGGGCGGGCTGGCGTTTTCTCCGATGGTATTCACGACCATCGTGCTCGGAGTGACCGACCTTTAAGCGGGTGTCGACCGAAGAACCACCTGCGATCGTGACGGTGTTCC
>CALQLM010000191.1 GCA_943331415.1 Bifidobacterium breve | reverse complement strand
GTCTCGGTGGTGCCCGCACCGATGCGCTCCTGACCCGCATCGGTGCCGATATCGGCGTGGCGGTCGAGGCTGTTGCACGGTTCTGGGGCACCGATTGGGGGCGCGGCGACTCCTCCCAGATCACCATCGTCGCTACCGACAATGACTCGCAGTTCGTCGACAATGCGCATCTGGATCAGCGGGGGCAGTGGACCGATATCGCCGCGGTCTCGGTGGCCGATGAGGTGGATCTCGCTGAGCGCAGGACTGCCGGTCAACGGATCGTCTTCGCCCCCGGCGCGGCGGCGATGAGCGACAGTGGGCTCCGAATCGTGCTGGCACACGAACTGTTTCATCTCGCAAGCCGCGCAGACACCGCCCTGGATGCCCCGCGTTGGCTCACTGAGGGCGTTGCTGACTTCGTGGCCCGGCCGCCGTCGGAGATCCCCGCCGGGGCCGGTGCGGACCTGCCTTCCGATACCGCACTTGACGCGAGCGGACCCGAGCGTGCAGCCGGCTACGACCGCGCCTGGTGGTTCGCCCGTTTCGTTGCCGATACCTACGGCACGGATGGGCTTCGTCGGCTGTATGTCGCGGCCTGCGGGCCTGGACACAGCGATGTGGCGGTCGCAATCGAGCGGGCTCTCGGCACCGACGTGGTTGGACTGCAGACCCGCTGGGTGCGCTGGCTCGCCGGAGAGCAGCCGCAACGATGACGCGAATACTGCTGGTGACCAATGATTTTCCGCCGCGGCGCGGCGGCATTCAGTCATATCTCGAACAGTTCGTTCAGCGGCTTGCTGCCACCGGGCAACACGAGCTGACCGTCTACGCCCCGCAGTGGAAAGGAGCGCAGGACTATGACCGCACCGCGCCGTTCACGGTGGTGCGTCATCCCGGAACGCTGATGCTTCCCGAGCCGGGGGTGGACCGGCGCATGCGCATGCTGATTCGCGACCACGGTATCGAGACCGTGTGGTTCGGTGCGGCGGCGCCACTGGCGCTACTGGGTCCCCGGGCGCGTAGCGCCGGCGCGGCACGTGTGGTCGCCAGCACTCACGGGCACGAGGTGGGGTGGTCGATGCTGCCGGTGGCCCGTGCCGCGCTGCGGCGCATCGGTGCGGACGCCGACGTCATCACCTTCGTGAGTCGCTACACCCGCGGCAGGTTTGCCTCGGCATTCGGTCCGGATGCCCGTCTTGAACATCTACCGCCGGGTGTCGACACGGAACGGTTTCAGCCGGACCCCCTCGCACGTGCGCAACTGCGCGTCCGCTATCGGCTCGGCGAACGGCCCGTGGTGGTGTGCGTTTCGCGACTTGTGCCACGCAAGGGCCAGGACATACTGATCAAGGCGTGGCCCGATATTCGGCGTCGGGTTGACGGTGCCGCGCTGGTGATCGTGGGCGGCGGGCCGTACGCGGACACCCTGCACCGGCTGGCACGCGACAGCGGTGTGGACTCCGACGTGGTGTTCGCCGGCAGCGTGCCTGCCGCCGAACTGGCCGCCCACTATTCGATGGCCGATGTCTTCGCCATGCCGTGCCGAACCCGCGGCGCGGGTCTGGATGTGGAGGGGCTCGGCATCGTATTCCTGGAGGCCTCGGCGACCGGGGTACCGGTGGTGGCCGGGTCCTCGGGAGGGGCGCCGGAGACCGTTCGCGATGGCGAGACCGGCCGTGTGGTGAACGGCCGCGCTCATGAGGAGATCGTCGAGGTGATCACCGATCTGCTGGCAGATCCGGAACTGGCGCGCCGGATGGGGATGGCCGGTCGGCGCTGGATCAACCGGGACTGGAACTGGGACGTCCACGCCGGACGGCTGGCTGATCTGCTTCGGGTGCGCCCGGCTGAGCCCCTCGGATAGTGCGCGTCCGGGATATGTGAAGCTAGGGCCGTGAGCAGCATCCAGGTCGCAGACGAGACCTTTGTCGCCGCCAGCGCCATCGCTGTGGGCCAGGCGGTGGGGGACCGCGCCAGCTGGCGCCGATGGTTTCCGGACCTCTTCTGTGAGGTGGTCGAGGACCGTGCCGACAAGGGTGTGCGTTGGACGGTCTCCGGTGCCCTTGCCGGCACCATGGAGATCTGGCTCGAGCCGGTGCTCGATGGTGTCGTCCTGCACTATTTTCTGCACGCCGAACCGCCCGGGCAACCGGCCACGATGAACCTGGCCGCGATGAACCACCAGCGCCGGGTTGCGGGCAAACGGATGGCCTTCGAGGTCAAGAACTCCCTGGAGGCGTCACGACCGGTGGGCGCGCCGCCGACGGTTTGATAGCCGGTTACCTCGGGGTGCAAGGGGGTACGGTTTGTGTCCAGGTTGTGACCCGACCTGACGGCGGTGACAGAGGTACCGCCCCTGGGTGAAAGCGATACGTGTGAAAGCGATAGGCGTGAAAGCGATGGGGAAGCACTGACAGTGGCGGATAAGACGGCGCAGACCATCTACATCGACGCGGACCCGCGCACGGTCATGGACGTCATCGCCGATATCGGCTCCTATCCGGAGTGGGTGTCGGAGTACACCGAGGCCGAGGTGCTCGAGACCGACACCAAGGGCAACCCCAAAGTGGCCCGGCTGGTGCTGGAGGCAGCGGTACTCAAGGACACCATGGTCCTCAAGTATGAGTGGCCGACCGATCGTCAGTCGGTGCGTTGGTCGCTGGTGTCCAGTTCATTGCTCAAGGCGCTGGACGGCGTCTACCTCCTCACCCCCAGCGGTTCGGGAACCGATGTCACCTACGAGTTATCGGTGGATCTAATGGTTCCGATGATCGGTCTGCTTAAACGCAAAGCTGAGCGCAGACTGACCGATACCGCATTGAAGGATTTGAAGAAGCGGGTCGAGGGCTGAGTGGAACCCGGTAACACCGCCTCCGCTGATGCGGGCCTGCCCTCGGGGGCCCGGATCAGTTTCTTCGTCGGTAAGGGCGGTGTCGGCAAATCGACATTGGCCTCGGCGACGGCGGTGCGAGCGGCACTGAGCGGTCAGAACGTATTAGTGGTGTCGACCGACCAGGCCCACTCGCTGGGTGACGTCCTCGGTGTACCGGTAACACCCAGCGCCGGCGGTGAGCCGGTTCGCATCCTCACCGAGGAGCGTGGCGGCGACACCGGCGGCGGATGCCTCGATGCCGTGGCTCTTGACACACTGGCGCTACTGGAGTCCGCGTGGCACCCCGCCGCCGCCGTGCTCGCCGCACGGTTCCCTGATTCGGATATCAAAGACGTTGCGGCCGAGGAACTGTGCGCGATGCCTGGCATCCAGGAGGTCTTAGGCCTGCGGACCGTCGCTCAACTGGCGGGTTCTGGCCGATGGGATTACGTCGTCGTGGATTGCGCGTCGACCGCGGACGCACTACGCATGCTGACCCTGCCCGCGGCGTTCGCGATGTATGCCGAGCGGTGCTGGCCGCGCCACCGTCGGCTCAGCACCGCCGTCGAGGATGTACGAACGGCTGCCGCTGTTGCTCTCGTCGAGGCCGTCAGTGCGGGTGTTGAATCGCTTTCGGCGTTGTTGACCGACGGCGAACGGGTAAGTGCGCACCTGGTGCTCACGCCTGAGCGGGTCGTGGCGGCTGAAGCCGTCAGAACGCTGGGCTCGCTCGCACTGATGGGTGTGCGGGTTGATGAGTTGATCGTGAATCAGGTTCTTTTTCAGGATGATTCATACGAATACCGGAACCTTCCCGACCACCCGGCTTTTGACTGGTACGCCGCGCGAATCTCGGAGCAGAAATCGGTATTGGATGAGCTCGCCGACACGATCGGCGGCTTGCAGCTGGTGTTGACGCCCCACCTCGCCGGAGAGCCGATCGGCCCGAAGGCGCTGGGTCAGCTGCTCGACGAGGCGCGCAGCAGAAACGGTGCGGCGCCACCCGGACCGCTCAAGCCGGTCGTTGATCGCGAGTCGGGATCGGGACTGGACGCGATCTATCGCATGCGGCTGGATCTGCCCCAACTCGACGCCGGTGCGCTCCGCCTCGGCCGGGTCGGTGACGATCTGATCATCGGTGTCGCCGATCTTCGGCGACGGGTGCGTTTGGCGCCCGTGTTGCGGCGCTGCCTCGTCACGCAGGCGACATTGCACGGCAGCGAACTGACGGTGCGATTCCGGCCCAATCCCGAGGTCTGGCCCGGATGAGCACGCCACACTCTGACATCGGTCCCGAGTTGCGCCGACTCGCCCAGGTGATCCTTGATCGGCTGGACCCGGCTGTTCGGGCGGCGGCCACGATGGCCACCGAAACGCTCAGCGGCCCCGGCCGCTGCCAGCAGGTCTGGTGCCCGGTGTGCGCTCTGGCTGCGCTGGTCAGCGGCGAACAGCACCCCCTGCTGACAGTCATCGCCGATCACAGCGTGGC
>CALQLM010000190.1 GCA_943331415.1 Bifidobacterium breve | reverse complement strand
TTGGTGAAACTGGGATCGCGGTAGTGCACGCGGTAGGGGCGGGTACCGCCGTCGGAAACCATATGAACCCCGAGTTCGCCGCGCGGTGACTCGACGGCGGTGTAGACCTGTCCGGCCGGCACCCGAATACCTTCGGTCACAAGCTTGAAGTGGTGGATCAGTCCCTCCATCGACGTGCCCATGATTTTGGCGATGTGTTCCGGTGAGTTGCCGAGTCCGTCGGGTCCGAGTGTCAGATCTGCCGGCCACGCCAATTTTTTATCCGAGATCATCACCGGACCCGGCTTCAGCCGCTCCAGGCACTGGCTGACGATCTTCAGCGACTCCCGCATCTCCCCGATCCGGATCAGGTAGCGGCCGTAGCAGTCGGCGGCGGTGTCGGTGATGACGTCGAAGTCGTATGTCTCGTAACCGCAATAGGGTTGGGTCTTGCGAAGATCGTGCGGCAGGCCCGTGGAGCGCAGTACCGGGCCGGTCATACCCAGGGCCATGCAGCCGGTCAGATCCAGGTATCCGACGCCCTGCGTGCGCGCCTTGAAGATGTAGTTCTCGGTCATCAGGTCTTCGAGCTCGGTCAGCCGCCCGGGCAGGATCGTCAACAGCTCGGCAACGCTGGCCTCACCGCCCTCGGGCAGATCGGTGGCCAGACCGCCCGGCCGAATGAATGCGTTGTTCATCCGCAGTCCGGTGATCGCCTCGAAGACACTCAGGATCAGGTCACGTTCCCGGAACCCGAAGAACATCACCGTCATCGCACCGAGTTCCATACCGCCGGTCGCCAGCGCGACCAGGTGCGAGGAGATGCGGTTGAGTTCCATCAGCATCACCCGGACGATCGAGGCGCGCTCCGGAATGTCATCAGTGATGCCGAGAAGTTTTTCCACGCCCAGGCAGTAGGCGGTTTCGTTAAAGAACGGTGACAGGTAATCCATCCGGGTCACGAAGGTGACACCCTGAGTCCAGGTGCGGTACTCCAGGTTCTTTTCGATGCCGGTGTGCAGATAGCCGATACCGCACCGGGCCTCGACCACCGTCTCGCCCTCGATCTCCAGGATCAGTCGGAGCACGCCGTGTGTCGAGGGGTGTTGCGGACCCATGTTGACCACGATGCGTTCACCGGCCATGCCCTCGCGGGCGGCGGTGACGATCTCGTCCCAGTCCTGGCCGCCGAGGGTGATGACCGTGTCGTCGATGCTCATCAGTGGTACGACCTGCGCTGGTCGGGCGGCGGGATCTGGGCGCCGTGATATTCCACCGGAACACCGCCGAGTGGATAGTCCTTGCGCTGTGGGTGGCCCACCCAATCGTCGGGCATCTCGATGCGGGTCAGTCCGGGGTGGCCGTCGAAGATGATGCCGAAGAAGTCGTAGGTCTCGCGCTCGTGCCAGTCGCAGGTCGGATACACCGAAAACAGCGACGGGATGTGGGGATCGGCGTCCGGGCAGGTCACCTCGAGCTGAATCCGCCGGTTGTGCGTGATCGACATCAGTGGATAGAACGCGTGCAGTTCACGGCCGGCGTCATCGGGGTAGTGCACACCTGAAACGCCGCAACATAATTCGAACCGCAGCCGCTCATCGTCGCGGAGCGCAGTGGCGACGATCGGCAGGTGTTCGCGGCGAACGTGAAACGTCAGCTGGTCGCGGAAAACGACGATACGTTCCACAGCGGCCTCGAAGGTCTCCGAACCCAGCACGGCGTGGAGAAGATCGGCCACTTCGTCAAAGTAACCGCCGAAAGGACGCTCGGAGCTACCCGCCAGGGTGACCGGCCGGACCAGCCGGCCGTAGCCCGAGGTGTCCCCGCTGCCGCTGATGCCGAACATGCCGCGGCGCTCGCCGACGAGCTCGGCGCTGTCCTGCGGGCCGGTCATCGCAGCAGACCTTTGAGTTCGAGGGTGGTGGGGGCG
This sequence comes from Bifidobacterium breve, assembly GCA_943331415.1. Classification (GTDB taxonomy): domain Bacteria; phylum Actinomycetota; class Actinomycetes; order Mycobacteriales; family Mycobacteriaceae; genus Mycobacterium. The sequence goes on along the minus strand of CALQLM010000190.1, from coordinate 2,454 downwards.
GCCAGCGCCGCCTTCTCTGCGGCGGCAACCGCCTCGGCCCGGTTCACACCCAGCGGCATCTCGGCGATCTTGGCATGCAGCGCCAGGATGGCGTGCAACAGCATCTCCGGTCGGGGCGGGCAGCCTGGCAGATAGATATCCACCGGCACCACGTGATCGACGCCCTGCACCACCGCGTAGTTGTTGAACATGCCACCACTGGAGGCGCACACCCCCATGGCCAGCACCCACTTGGGCTCGGCCATTTGGTCGTACACCTGGCGCAGCACCGGTGCCATCTTCTGGCTGACCCGGCCGGCCACGATCATCAGATCGGCCTGCCGCGGCGTGGCTGAGAACCGCTCCATCCCGAAGCGGGCGATGTCATAGCGTGGTGAGGCCGTCGCCATCATTTCGATGGCGCAGCACGCCAATCCGAACGGTGCCGGCCATAGCGACCCCTTGCGAACGTACCCGGCGACCTTCTCCACAGTGGACAGCAGAATGCCGGCCGGAAGCTGTTCTTCTAGTCCCATTCGAGACCACCTCGACGCCACACGTAGGCGTACGCGACAAATACGGTTGCCATGAAGATCGCCATCTCGACGAGCGCGAAGGTTCCGAGCCGGTCGAATGACACCGCCCAGGGGTAGAGGAACACGATCTCGATATCGAAGACGATGAACAGCATCGCGGTCAGGTAGTACTTGATGGGGAAGCGCTGTCCGACCTGATCGCCGGCGAACGGCTCGATACCGCACTCATAGGCCTCCAGCTTGGCCCGGTTGTACCGGCGTGGCCCGATGACCAATGCCGTGCCCACGGAGAACACGGCGAAGACGGCGGCAATAGCCCCCAGCACAAGAATCGGCGTGTAGAGGCTCATGCCGCGGTAACGCTCCTCGCTTGGGTGCCTGAGATGACGTGAGACAAAGACTAGCGGGGGGTCAGCCCGCAGGTGTGCGCATCAGACCAACCACTGCCTCGCCCAGCCGAATCGGGTCGATCGGATGCGGCACCGCCGCCTCCGCGCGCGACCAATTGGCCAGCCAGGCGTCATCGGCGCGTCCGGTGAGCACCAGGATCGGCGGGCACCCGTCGATCTCATCTTTGAGTTGTTTGGCGATACCCATCCCGCCCACCGGGGAGGCCTCCCCGTCGAGGATGACCAAATCGAATCCGCCGGCGTCAAGCAACTGGATGACCATCGGCCCGGTCGCCACGTCGGTATAGGTCAGCTCGGGTAGTTCAGGATGAATACGGGTGCCCAGGGCCAACCGAACCTGTTCCCGAGTCTGGGCATTGCTGCTGTAGACCAGGAGGTGCAACGGCTGCTGGCTGGGCATACCGGCGATGTTAGCCCGAAGGCTGACGCCGACTTGCGCCTTTCGGCACGGCCGTCATGCTTTGGCGAACCCGTCACGCCTTAACGAACACCGCGTCGGCGATCAGGGTGGTGGTCGTCGGCATCATGCCGAACATGTTGCCGCTGACACCCCACCGGGTCCGATCGACCTCTGCTCGGGCGGTCACCTGAAGGGTGCCGTCGCCCAGAGGTTCGGCGGTGACCGTCAGCGGCAGTGGCAGCGTGGTGCCACGGATGGACAGGGTGGTGTTCAGGGTGCCGTCGGATCCGAGACCGTTGACCTCGATGGTGATCTGGGGGAAATTTCCGGCGTCGAAAAAATCAGCCGAGCGCAGGTGCTCATCACGCTTGCCCATGCCGGTCTTGAGCGAGGCCGCCTGGATGACCAGACGTCCGGACACGTCGTCTCGCGAAGCGATCCGGCCCTCGCCGGTGAATTCGGTGAACCGGCCATTGACCGGAACCAGTCCCCACATGGTCTTGTTGCTGAACCGGACCGACGATCGGTCGGGCACCAGGGTCCAGGTTCCGGATGCGGCGGGGTCGGCGATAACGCGTGCGAGTGTCATGTCAGCCGAGCGTAGGCCTCATCAGCGGCGCCAAATCAGCCGGATCGAGGTACTCGTCGATCCGGCTGATCAATCCATCGGGGTTGACCCGGACCACCAGGCAGGCACGAAACGCTAGCGACGCGCCGCCGGAGTCATGCGCATGCACGACATGCTGCTGGACGAACCCGCCATCGAAGATCTGACGGTCCAGGACCTCGTAGCGGCGGTCGGTCGTGCTGTCGACGAACCAGGCGATCACCTTCAGTGCGCGTGGCTTGTCGCGCACCGGTCCGCCGCCCTGGCGCCACACGGTGACGTCGTCGGACCACAGTGCGGCCAACTGCGCGCCGTCACCGCTTTCGATGGCCGCGAACAATTGATCGGCTACGCCGTTATTGCGTGCTGCTGTCATGGGCCACCATTGTCGGCCATGACAAAGGCCCTCCACCTCGCAGGGTGGAGAGCCTGTGTCGTCGTCTCGGGTGTTGAGTCGCGCCCGACTACGGAGCCGGGGTGACCGTCGGGGTTGGGTCCGGCGTGGGTGTCGGGTCCGGCGTC
>CALQLM010000189.1 GCA_943331415.1 Bifidobacterium breve | reverse complement strand
GGGATCCCTACCCGTTCATCCTGCTTAACCTGGCGTTCTCCACCCAGGCCGCCTACGCGGCGCCGTTGATCCTGCTGGCCCAGAATCGCCAGGAAAATCGCGACCGGATCGCTCTGGAGGAGGATCGCCGCCGTTCCGAACAAACCAAGGCCGACACCGAGTTCCTGGCCCGCGAACTGGCCGCGCTGCGACTGGCGATCGGCGAAGTCGCCACCCGCGACTACCTGCGGCGCGAACTCGAGGAGGTGCGCGAACTGCTCGAGGCTCTGCAACCGCGGGCAGCGGGCAAACTCGACAGCCCTGAGCGACGGCCGAAAAGGTCGCAGGCAGACAAGCTGCCATAGCGTTCCACAGGTGTCTGGAGTTTAGGTATGGTGACGGGGTTCACCAGGATCGGTACATACCAGGATCGGTCCATAAGTGTTGAGGATGGACGCGTGGGGATGAAGCGCCGTATGGGGCGGTCATTGCGTACGCCCGTGTTCGGAATCGCCGTGCTCACACCCGTCCTGCTGGCCGGAGCCGTGGCCGCGTCCCCCGGTCGCGCAGGCATCCCGACTAGCGGCAACGAGGTCACGCCGCTGGCCGCCGTGGAATCCGCCCAGCGGGAATCGAACGGCGTGGCAGTGGTCGCCATGGCCAAGCCGCCGGCCGAGTTCCGGTTCGCAGCAACCTCCGTCTATTCACCCCCGCCCCCGGCCGCCGTGGTCAACGCCGTCGGCGGAATGCGGATCCCCGCGATGGCGCTGTCGGCCTACCGCAAGGCGGAGCAGACGATGGCGACCGCGGACCCCGGCTGCGGGGTCAGCTGGAACCTGCTGGCCGGAATCGGCCGTATCGAGTCTTCGCACGCCAATGGCGGGGCCACCGACGCCCGCGGTACGGCAGTCCGGCCCATCTACGGCCCGGCGTTGGACGGCACGCTGCCCGGTAACGAAATCATCGTGCAGAGCAATGTGGGCGGACGCGCAATCTACGCCCGGGCGTTGGGGCCCATGCAGTTCCTACCCGGGACATGGTCGCGGTATGCCTCCGACGGCGACGGCGACGGCCGGGCCGACCCGCAGAACGTGTTCGATGCCAGCTTGTCAGCCGCTCGCTACCTGTGCAGCGGGGGCCTGAACCTGCGCAACCAGGCCCAGGTGCTGACCGCGATTCTGCGCTACAACAACTCGATGGCGTATGCCCAGAACGTGCTGGGCTGGGCCGCCGCCTACGCCACCGGAGTCGCGCCGGTGGATCTGCCGGCGATCACCGGCCCGATCCCGGCGCTGGGCGACGCCCATCTCGAGAGCACCGCGGGCCTGGGGCCCGGCATGCTCGGTGACCCACTCGCCGCACTCCCGCTGTTTAACCTCGGCGGCGCCGAGCTGGCCGGCCAGATGGCCATGCCCGGACCGGTGCCCGGAGCTGTGGGTGCCCCCAGCGTGCTCCCCGAGCATGGTTGCCAGGTGATCTGCATGGCGTCTCAACTTCCGCCCGCGGCCGAGACCCCGGCGTTGCCGCCATGGATGATGCCGATGAACCCGGCGCCCTGGATGACACCGCCGGAACAGGCTGCCCCGATGGAGGCCGCACCGGCACCGTGGCCGGCCCCGGCCGCACCGGCACCGTGGCCGCCACCAGCCGCACCGTGGCTTGGTCCGGCGCCCGAATTCGTACCCCCGCCGGAGCCTGGTGCGCCGGTGGAATCCGAGCAGGCTCTGCCACCGGCCCCACCGCCACCGGTACTGGGCGCGCTGCCCGGTCCGGCTAACTGAGTCACCTCCTGCGCGGGCGGAGTTCCAGCCCACATCTAGACTCAGCGACAATGACCGACTACAGCAGTGAACGCGAGAAGGCGGTCCGCGCCGCCCTGGCGGGCGTGATCGATCCCGAACTCCGGCGCCCGATCACCGAACTCAACATGGTCAAGAGTGTCACTGTCGCCGATGACGGCGGCGTGCACGTCGAGATCTACCTGACCACCGGGGCCTGCCCTAAAAAATCCGAGATCGTGGAGATGGTCACCGCGGCGGTCCTCGACGTTGCTGGCACCGGCGCGGTCACGGTGGACCTGGACGTGATGAGCGACGAGCAGCGAACGGAACTGCGCAAGCAGTTGCGCGGGGATCAGGGACTATCAGCCGAACCGGTTATCCCGTTCGCCCAACCAGGTTCACTGACCCGGGTTTACGCTGTGGCATCCGGCAAGGGTGGGGTCGGAAAGTCAAGCGTCACAGTCAATCTCGCGGCGGCAATGGCGGCCCGCGGCCTCTCGGTAGGTCTGCTCGACGCTGATATCTACGGGCACTCCGTGCCCCGGATGATGGGGACGAACGATCGGCCGACTCAGGTCGAATCGATGATCCTGCCCCCCATCGCGCACGACGTGAAGGTCATCTCGATCGCTCAGTTCACCCAGGGCAATGCCCCGGTTGCGTGGCGCGGGCCGATGCTGCATCGGGCGCTGCAGCAGTTCCTGGCTGATGTGTACTGGGGAGACCTCGATGTCCTGCTGCTCGACCTGCCACCGGGCACCGGTGATGTGGCGATCTCGGTGGCCCAACTGCTCCCGAGTGCGGAGATCCTGGTGGTGACCACTCCACAGGTAGCGGCCGCCGAAGTCGCCGAGCGCGCCGGCGCTATCGCGTTGCAGACCCGTCAGCGCATCGTCGGAGTGGTGGAGAACATGTCCGGGTTGCTGATGCCCGACGGTACGACCATGCATCTCTTCGGTTCGGGCGGCGGCTCTGCGGTGGCCGAACGATTGACCCGTGCGGTCGGCGCCGACGTACCGTTACTCGGCCAGATTCCCCTGGACCCGGCTCTCGTGACTGCGGGTGACAGCGGCGTGCCGCTGGTGCTGTCGGCACCGGAGTCGGCCGCTGGTGCCCAACTACGCGCTATCGCCGACAAGCTCGTTGCCCGCAAGCGCGGCCTGGCCGGGATGTCTTTGGGACTCGATCCCGCGGGACGGTAAACCCGGACCGGGGTCAGGGTGCATCCCCCATCAGGTTGCATCTGCGTCGAACGGGGCAGGCCCGCCCGGCGCTGGCGCAGCGGGCGCAGACGGCATGGTGGCGCTCTGTGGCTTGACGGGTGGGGTCTCGAATTCGCCAGTCAGCCAGGAGTCGTCACCGTCGAGGAGATGCTTGGTCAGTGCCGCCTTGGGGGTCATACCGCGCAACTTCTGCAACTCGTTTAGCGGCTGACGCAAATCCTCGAACTCCGGGCCGAGTTCTTCACGGAGCTGGCTGGTCGCCCCGCTGAGGTAGTCGCGTGCCTGCCGGATCGCACCGGAGGTCCAGCGGATCGCCCCGGGCAATCGCTCTGGGCCGAGGACAACCAGACCGACCACGACAAGCAGGATCATCTCCCCCCACCCGACGTTGGCGAACATCGTGTCAGTTATCCGGTGCCGGGTTCACCGTCAGGACGACCTTGCGGCCCTCGCGCATCACCTCGATCGGCGCGTCCTGCCCGATCGCGAGCTGACGGACCGCTACGACGAACTCGTCGGCATCGGCGACCGTGCGATTGCCGACCTTGACGACGACATCGTTTTCCTTGATGCCGGCTTTGTCGGCGGGTCCGCCGGCCTTCACGTTGGCGATTTGAGCGCCCGAAGCGAGATCGTTACTCACCGACCGCGCGGACAGACCAAGTGTCGGATGCAAGACCTTGCCATCCTTGATGAGCGTCTCCACGGTGGCCTTGACCTCATTGACCGGAATCGCGAATCCGAGCCCGCTTGCGCTGTCGGACAAAGACTTTCCAGCGGTGTTGATACCGATAACCTCAGAATTCATATCGATTAACGGGCCACCGGAGTTGCCGTGGTTGATCGAGGCGTCGGTCTGAATCGCATCGATGACGGTGTCGGTGTCGGACCCTTCGCCCGACAGCGGGACCGGTCGGTTCAGTGCGCTGATGATGCCGGATGTGACAGTGCTGCGCAGACCCAGCGGAGCACCGGCGGCGATCACCTCCTCACCGACCCGCAATTTGTCGGAGTTGCCGAACCTCGCCACCGTGAGGTTGTCGACATTGTCGACCTTCAGTACCGCCAGGTCGGTCTTCGGATCACGGCCGACGAGGTTGGCCGGGATTTCTTTACCGTCGTTGAACACAACCGTGAGTTTGAACTTGCTGGGGCTGGCCGCAGCCTCGGAGACCACGTGGTTGTTGGTGACCACATAGCCGCGGCCATCCACGACTACGCCCGAGCCCTGAGCGCCCGACTCGTCGCTCTTGGCCTCGATGGTGACCACTGAGTCGGCCACCGAGGCGGCGACTTGCGCGAACCGGCCGGCGGGCACTTCACCGCTATCGGACGTCGATAGCGTCACCTTGGAGGTGGTGAATGCCTCGACAACCTCGGCGGTCTT
>CALQLM010000188.1 GCA_943331415.1 Bifidobacterium breve | reverse complement strand
TCGGTGAGCTGACCATCGGACAGGTGAAGGCGGCGATGGCAGCAGAGGGGATTACCGTCCGATGAGCGATCCGATGAGCCTCGACCCCACGATCGCATCCAAGCTAAAGCGCGACGGCAACGGCCTGTTCGCCGCGATCGCCCAGGAACGTGGCACCGGAAAGGTGCTCATGCTGGCATGGATGGACGACGAGGCGCTGGCCCGCACGCTGGCCACCCGCGAGGCCACCTACTACTCCCGCTCCCGTGGCGAACTCTGGGTCAAGGGTGCAACCTCAGGCCACACCCAGTACGTGCACGCGGTACGACTGGACTGCGACGGCGATGCCGTGCTGCTCGAGGTGGATCAGGTCGATGGTGCCTGCCACACCGGGGATCACAGCTGCTTTGATGCGGACCTGGTCTTAGACGACTAGCTCGTGGGCGACTAGCCGTCAGCTAGCCCGGGCCCGCAATGCTTCCAGCGCTTTGTCGGCGTGGGTGTCCATGTTGAGCTCGCTGGAGATTACTTCCAGCACGGTGCGATCAGTGCCGATGACGAAGGTGGTCCGCTTGACCGGTAGGAGCTTGCCGAGCAGTCCGCGCTTGACGCCGAACGTCTGCGCCACCGCCCCATCGCGGTCGGACAGCAGCGGGTAGTCGAACCGCTGAGAGTCGGCGAAGCGGGCCTGCTTATCCACCGCATCGGTGCTGATACCCACCCGGGAGGCCCCTACCTCGGCGAACTCCCCGGCCAGATCGCGGAAGTGACAGGCCTCCTTGGTGCAGCCCGGCGTCATGGCCGCAGGGTAGAAAAACAGCACGATTGGCCCCTCAGCCAGCAGGCTGGTCAGCGAACGAACGGTTCCGGTCTGATCCGGCAATTCGAACTCGGGCACTCGGTCACCAGTTTTCATGGGCCCAACGCTATCGCCGTGCGGCGCAGATGAACAGTTCTGGGAGGATGTACGCCGTGCACGCCACCACAACCCGCGACGAGTTCCGTGCGCTGGCCACAGAACACCGCGTGGTTCCGGTCACCCGCAAGGTGCTCGCCGACAGCGAGACTCCACTGTCGGCCTACCGCAAGCTGGCCGCCAGCCGTCCGGGCACCTTCCTGCTGGAGTCCGCCGAGAATGGACGGTCCTGGTCACGCTGGTCGTTCATCGGAGCCGGTGCCCCCTCGGCACTGACGGTGCGCGACGGTCAGGCCGTCTGGCTGGGCGCCACGCCGGCCGGAGCGCCCGTCGGCGGGGACCCACTGGAGGTACTGCGGGCCACCATGGAACTGCTGTCGACCGGTCCGCTGGCCGGTATGCCGCCGTTGTCCGCCGGCATGGTGGGGTTCTTCGCCTACGATTTCGTTCGGCGGCTTGAGCGTCTTCCCGAGTTGGCCGTCGACGATCTGCACCTCCCGGACATGCTGCTGCTGCTGGCCACCGATATCGCCGCGGTCGATCACCACGAGGGCACGATCACTCTGATCGCCAACGCGGTGAACTGGAACGGCAGCGGCGAACGCATTGACGAGGCCTACGACGACGCCGTGGCGCGCCTCGATGTGATGACCGCGGCTCTCGGGCAACCGTTGAGCTCGACAGTGGCCACCTTCAGCCGGCCCGAACCGCACCCCCGGGCCCAGCGCACTCTCGAGGAGTACAGCGCGGTAGTGGAGCGCTTGGTCGCCGAGATCGAGGCAGGCGAGGCATTCCAGGTGGTGCCCTCGCAGCGTTTCGAGATGGATACCGCCGCTGATCCGATCGATGTGTACCGGATGCTGCGGGTGACCAACCCCAGTCCGTATATGTATCTGCTGCAGATTCCGAATGAGGCTGGGGAGACGGCGTTTTCGATCGTGGGGTCAAGTCCGGAGGCGCTGGTAACAGTGCAGGACGGACGGGCGAAGACACATCCGATCGCCGGAACCCGCTGGCGCGGGGCCAGCGAGGAGGAGGACCAGCTTCTGGAGAAGGAGCTTCTCTGCGACGAAAAAGAACGGGCCGAGCATCTGATGCTGGTCGATCTTGGCCGCAATGATCTAGGTCGGGTCTGTGTACCGGGCACCGTGCGGGTTGAGGATTACAGCCATATCGAGCGCTACAGCCACGTGATGCACCTGGTGTCCACGGTGACAGGTCTGCTGGGGCGTCACCGCACCGCGTTGGACGCCGTCACGGCCTGCTTTCCGGCCGGCACCCTGTCCGGTGCGCCCAAGGTGCGGGCGATGGAACTCATCGAAGAGGTCGAGATCACCCGTCGCGGTCTCTACGGCGGTGTGGTGGGCTACCTCGACTTCGCCGGCAACGCCGATTTCGCGATCGCCATCCGCACCGCGCTGATGCGGGGTGGCACCGCCTACGTACAGGCCGGCGGTGGCGTGGTGGCCGACTCCAATGGCCCGTACGAGTACACCGAGGCGGCCAATAAGGCCAAGGCGGTGCTGGCCGCCATTGCCGCGGCCGAAACGCTGAGTACGCCGTGATCCGCCTCGCGCAATTGCTGCTGCTCGCCTCCGCTCTTGGGTTGTGGGTGGCTTCCCGACTGCCGTGGGTGTCGATCGGATCGTCCGACGGCCTCGGACAGCCCACGACAACCACCCTCAATGGCGCGGCCTGGTCCAGTGCGCTGCTGCCACTCGCGGTGCTGCTACTGGCGGCCGCGCTGGCAGGTCTGGCGGTTCGCGGATGGTTATTGCGGGTCGTCGCAGTACTGGTCGCGATGGTCTGCCTGCTGCTCGGCTACCTCGGAGTCAGTCTGATGGTGATGCGCGATGTGGCTCCGCGCGGCGCGGAACTGGCCGGGGTTCCGGTGATGAACCTAGTGGCCAGTCAACGGCATAACGCCGGCGCGGTGGTGACGGTGGCCGCAGCCGTGGGCACCCTGGTCGCCGCGGCGTTGATGATGCGTGCGGCGGCGACTGAAGCCCGTCGGGCCACGAAGTACGAGGTGTCGGCGGGGCCACTCGAGGAGCAGGCGCCCGACGGGATGTCCGAGCGCAACATGTGGGATGCACTCGACGAGGGCGTCGACCCGACTGCACGTGACACCCCGGCCGCTCCGGCGGCCGATTCCCACCCCGAGGGTCGGTGACGGGTGATGGTTACCGGCCGGTTACCCTTTCATCCACACCAACCTGATCGTCAGACCCCGCCAGAGGAGACCCGGCTGTCATGAGTTCGGCAACCGTGCTCGACTCCATTCTCGAAGGAGTCTGTGCTGACGTTGCCGCGCGTGAGGCGCGGGTGAGCATGGCCGATGTCAAGGCGGCTGCCGAGGCTGCACCGGCACCGCGCGATGTCCTCTCGGCGCTACGCGCTCCCGGCATCGCGGTGATCGCCGAAGTCAAGCGGGCCAGCCCGTCGCGCGGCCAACTGGCACCGATCGCCGATCCGGCTGAGTTGGCCAGAGCGTATGAGAACGGCGGCGCTCGGGTGATCAGCGTGCTGACCGAAGAGCGCCGTTTCAAAGGGTCGCTTGCCGACTTGGACGCAGTGCGCGCGGCCGTCAGTATCCCGGTGCTGCGCAAGGATTTCATCGTGCGGCCCTACCAGATTCACGAGGCGCGGGCGCACGGCGCCGACATGCTGCTGCTGATCGTGGCTGCGCTCGATCAGCCTGCGTTGGTGTCGATGCTCGACCGCACCGAGTCGCGGGGTATGACGGCGTTGGTGGAAGTGCACACCGAGGAAGAGGCCGATCGCGCACTGCAGGCTGGCGCCAAGGTGATCGGCGTCAACGCCCGCGACCTGAAGACCCTCGACGTCGACCGGGACTGCTTCGGGCGGATCGCGCCCGGGCTGCCCACCAACATCATCAGGATCGCCGAGTCCGGTGTCCGCGGCCCCGCCGATCTGCTCGCCTACGCCGGCGCCGGCGCTGATGCGGTCCTAGTCGGCGAGGGTCTGGTCACCAGCGGCGACCCGCGCAGCGCGGTAGCGGATCTGGTGACCGCCGGCGCGCATCCGTCGTGTCCGAAACCGGTTCGCTGAGTCCAGCACGGCTCGAGTTCTGATATGGCTGATACCTCAACGCCCAACCTGCCGCGCACCAGTGCGGCTGTCGCCGAGCCGACGCTGCACGACCCTGATGCGCGCGGTCACTTCGGGGTTTTCGGTGGCCGCTATGTGCCCGAGGCACTGATGGCTGTAATCGAGGAGGTCACCGCGGCCTACGAGAAGGCCCGCAACGACCAGACTTTCCTCGACGAACTCGACAACCTCCAGACGCACTATGCGGGTCGGCCGTCGCCACTGTATGAAGCCACCCGGCTCAGTGCTTATGTTGGGGGAGCGCGGATCTTCCTCAAGCGCGAGGACCTCAATCACACCGGCTCGCACAAGATCAACAATGTCCTCGGCCAGGCTCTGCTGGCCCGGCAGATGGGCAAGACCCGTGTCATCGC
>CALQLM010000187.1 GCA_943331415.1 Bifidobacterium breve | reverse complement strand
GGCCATCGACGCCGTGGGCGTGCTCATTCTTGCCGAGCACACCCGCGTACTGACCGCGGTCACATCAGACGCTGTCGATACCGCCGAAATCGTCACCCGCTCAGCCCGTCAGACGCTGATGCTGTTCGTCCACCGGCCCGAAGTCGGTCGTCTGATATTCGACTCCGGCCTGCCTGTCGACCGATTCGCCACCGGTCTGCGGGGCCACCTCCACCACGATCTACAACTGGGCATCAACCGCGGCGACTTCTCCGTGGCCAACTTTGAGGTGGCCAGCACCGTCTACACCGGCACGATGCTCGGCGCCTGCCTGGACCTTCATCGCGGCCAGCTTCCGGCCGGCGCAATTCCTGATGTCGTCGGCTACCTACTCCGCTCGTTGGGCGTCAACGCCCGCAAAGCGCAGCGGCTCATCAGTGCGCCGCAAGAGTTCGCCCAGTGGGCCCCGTTCCCACTGTCCGCAATCGAGGAGATCTGATATGACAAAACACACGCCGGCGCCCGGCCGCACACTCGCCCGCGATGACGCCGGCTACGAATCCGCGCGCCGCGAGACCGTATGGCGAACGAATATGCCGGACCGGTTCCCCAACCGCATCGTGCAGGCAAACTCCGTCGGCGACGTGGTGGCGGCGGTACGGGCGGCGAAGGCCGAGGGTCGGCAGGTGGGCGTTCGCTCCGGTGGCCACAGTTGGTCGGCCAACCATGTGCGCGACGACGGTGTGCTCATCGACGTATCCCGATTAAAGGCGTTCACGGTCGACAAGTCGGCGATGACCGCCACCGTCGAGCCCGGCCTCGGCGGCAGTGTGCTGCTGGCTGAGTTGATGAAGCGCGACCTGTTCTTCCCGGTCGGCCATTGCCGAGGCGTAGCGGTCGGCGGCTACCTACTGCAGGGCGGCTTCGGCTGGAATGGCCGCGCGTTCGGAATAGCGTGTTCGAACGTCATCGCCATCGACTACGTCGATGCCGACGGTGAACTGCGCCATGCCAGCGAGACCGAAAACGCCGATATTCTTTGGGCTGCAAGAGGTTCGGGACCAGACTTCTTCGGCGTGGTGGTGCGATTCCACCTTCGCGTCTTCCCCAAACCCGGATTCATCGGGACCTCCATCATCAAGTACCCGGTGGAGCGCCTCGCTGACCTTGTCCGCTGGGTGGACCGGGTAGGCGCCAGTGTCCCCCCTGAAGTGGAGATGCAGTTCGTTGTCTCGCGGAGCGCCTCATTCCCGCCGCCGTTGCGACCGCGATCAGTGACATCGCCTGTGCTCATTGAGTTGGCCACCACCGTCATGGCTGATTCGCGCTCGGCGGCGAAGTCGGCCACCGCATATCTTGCTGGCGCACCGAAAGGGGCCAAGGTGCGACTACCCGTGCTCCCGATGTCCATGTCGTTCATGTATTCCGGTGTCATGCAGCACTACCCGGAGGGCAACTGGGAGACGGACAATCTATGGACCCACGCGAGCGCCGAGGAACTGCTGCCACATATCCAGCGCATAGCCGACACCATGCCGGCGCCGCCAGCCCATTTTCTATGGCTGAACTGGGCGCCGCCGGCGAACCTTCCCGACATGGCCTACACGGTCGAGGACAAGACATATCTCGCGTTCTACGGCGGCTGGCTCGACGGCGCCGACGGCGCCGTCACCACGCGTTGGTCGCGCGACAACGCGGCAGCCATGGACTCACTGTCGACCGGGGTGCAGTTCGCCGACGATCCCGGGCGGCCTTCGCGCGGTATCTCCGAGGCTGCGCAGGGGCGGCTCGAGGCGATACGCGCCGCGCACGACCCCGAAGGCCGCTTCAACCGATGGATCGGAGCCGTAACCGCATGAAAATACCCGCACCCAAACCCGTGCCGGGGCGGCGTCTCGGCTGGTCCGCCCACGAACTCGCGACCCTGCCCTACGCGCGGTTCTGGAATCCCGACATGGCCGACATCTCGGCGGACGCACACCGCGCGGTGGCCAACAGCCCGATGGCCGAGGCGCTGTTCCCCCCGATGGCCGAAGCCATCGGCAACATTCCCGACGCTGAGGTGCAGAACGGTTTCACCATCACCTCCGACGGCGCCATGCACGTGAACATCCTCACCGAGATGCCGAACGTGACACCGATAATGATCGACTGGTGGTTTGGCTGGCATGGCGACAGCCCAGAGCGCTACAAGCTGTGGCATCCGAAGGCGCACGTCCACGCTCAATGGGCCTCGCCACCGCCCTCGGGCTCCACCGGCCGGGCCCGCTACGTCGGGTACACCTCCGAAGTCGACGAATACTTAGGCAGCACGATGATTCGGGGAGCCATCCAGTTCCGCCGGCCAGAGGAACTGGGTCTGGTTGACGCTGCGGTCGCCGCCGGAGTGGACGCCACCGCGGTATGTGCCCGCACCGGCCTGGTGGACCTTCCGGTCGACATCGGTTATCTCGCGCACCACATCGAGGCCGTACCCGGCGGCAGCATCATGCGGTCGCGTTTCTGGATGGGCGCGCCTTATCTCGCGGCCCGATCAGCCCCGCTGCGAGCGGCCGTACCAGTGGCCAAACGGCTTGTCGGGCTGACCGAACTCGACGCCCGTGCCCTGCTGGTGCATTGCTCGCAGGAGATGACCCATCTGGCCACCTTCTTACCCGCGCTCTACGAACAGGAGTCCTGATATGGCGATCGATCCACGCGGTGCCGATCTCAAACGATTCATCGCCGAGGATGACGGCGGCCCGTTTGTGATGCTGAATCTGTTGCGGTTCGCCGAGGGGAAACGCGAGCAGTACAGCGAATACGCGCGGCGCACGGCGCCGTTCCTCCAACGCTACGGCGGTGAACTCCTCTACTTTGGCGACGGATCCACGGCGTTGGTGGCCGAGCCCGGCCAGGAATGGGACGCGGTCGTGCTGGTGCGCTATCCCAGTCGCGAGGCGTTCAGTCGGATGGTGGCCGACCCGGACTATCACACTGTGTCGCACCTCCGGACCGGTGCGCTCACCGAGGCTGTGCTGCAGGCGACCACTCCGCGGAACATGTAAGTGACGGCCACCGTCGATCCCGCGAAGCGATTCTCCATCGCGGGCAAGTCCGTGATCGTCACCGGAGCCTCCGGTGCCATGGGATCAGAAGCCGCCCGGGCGCTCGGGGCGGCGGGTGCCAATGTCACCCTCGCCGGAAGCAATATCGCTGTGTTGGAGCAATTGTGCGCGCTGCCCGAACTGGACGGTCGCAGCACGATCGTCACCCGCCGGCCCGACACCCTGGCCGATGCCGAGGCGATCATCGCGGGCGCGGTGGATACCTTCGGTGTGCTTGACGGCATGCTCGTGGCTTCCGGCATGAACAAGGTGGGCCTGATTGGTGATCAGTCCGTTGAGGACTGGGATTCGGTGATGGACGCCAACGTCAAGGGCTCCTGGCTGATGGCCAAGGCCGCCGCACCGGTGCTCATCAGTCAGGGCCGCGGCGGTTCGGTAGTGCTGGTGTCCTCCACCCGCGGAAAGCTCGGGCATCCCGCGGGCTACACCGCCTACTGTCCGTCAAAAGCCGCCGTGGATCTACTGGGTAAGACTCTTGCCGCAGAATGGGGCCCGAATCAGATCCGCTGCAATGTGCTGGCTCCCACAGTCTTTCGCTCCGAACTCACTTCGTGGATGTACGCCGATGATGAGAAGGGCCGTGCCACCCGGGAGGCGATGTTCGCCCGAATACCGCTGAAGCGGTTCGCCGAGCCGGAGGACTTCGTGGGTGCGTTGATCTATCTGCTCAGCGATTCCTCGTCATTCATGACCGGACAGGTGCTCTACCTCGACGGCGGCTACACGGCGTGCTGAGGGACTCGACGCAATCAATCCGGTCGGTCGCAATCGTGGGCGCCGGACTAATGGGCCGACGCATCGCCGGAGTGATGGCGCGCGCCGGATTGCCGGTGGTTCTCAACGACTCACAGCCGGCGGTTCTCCATGACGCACTCACCGAAGCCCGGGCCATGGCACCCGACATGGCAGACATCATCACCGCTGATGGCGACCTGGCCAAAGCCATCGCGGATTCGGACCTCATCATCGAGGCGATCATTGAGAACCTCGACGCCAAACGGGCGCTCTTCGCCGCCGCTCGCGCGGTGGCGCCAGATGCGCTGCTGGCGAGTAACTCTTCGGTCATTCCGATCTCCCGCATCGCCGAGGGACTACCCGGCGCCGACCGGACTGTGGGTATGCACTGGTGGAATCCGCCGGACCTGATCCCCATCGTCGAGGTGATCCGCGGGGAACACACATCTACCGAATCGATGGACGCAGCGTTCGACGTGCTGGAGTTCGCGGGCAAGATCCCGGTCCGGGTTCAGCGGGACGTGCCCGGGTTCGTCGGCAACCGCCTGCAGCACGCGCTGTGGCGCGAGGCTATCGACCTGGTTGCCAGTGGCGTGTGTGATG
>CALQLM010000186.1 GCA_943331415.1 Bifidobacterium breve | reverse complement strand
TGTTCGCCGCCCGTGCCCGTTACGGCGAAGAGGATTATGCCGACGAGCATGACGACGCCTACGACAACAAACCGGCCCGGCCCGCACGCGGCACCACAGCGGTGGCCGACGATTTCTCGGACGGCTACTACGACGATCCCCGCGCCCTCGGTTCTGATGAGCCACAGTCGTGGCCGGGCAGCGCGGGACCGGTCGGCACACCCTACGACAACTACCCGCTCGACGAAGCTGTCCCGGGGGCGTCCAATCTCACCGAACCCATCAAGCCGCGTCGTAAGAAGGCACCCCGGCCCAAGCAGGAGACCAAGGCGATCGAGCGGGCAGTGGACGGCACCTATTCGCTGCCCCCCCTGGATCTGCTGATGCCCGGCGATCCGCCCAAGCGACGCAGTTCGGCCAATGACCTGATGGTGGAATCCATCACCTCAGTTCTGCAGCAGTTCAAGGTGGACGCCTCAGTCACCGGATGTACCCGGGGGCCGACCGTCACCCGCTACGAGGTGGAACTCGGACCCGGTGTCAAGGTCGAGAAAATCACTGCGCTGCAACGCAATATCGCCTATGCAGTGGCCACCGAGAGCGTGCGGATGCTGGCACCGATCCCCGGTAAATCGGCCGTGGGTATCGAAGTGCCCAACACCGATCGTGAAATGGTGCGGTTGGCCGATGTGCTCACCGCCGCCTCGACCCGTCGTGATCATCACCCGTTGGTGATTGGTCTGGGGAAGGACATCGAGGGCGACTTCATCTCGGCGAACCTGGCGAAGATGCCGCACCTGCTGGTGGCCGGTTCCACCGGTTCCGGTAAGTCCAGCTTCGTCAACTCGATGTTGATCTCGTTGCTGACCCGGGCCACACCCGAGGAAGTGCGGATGATCCTCATCGACCCGAAGATGGTGGAACTGACTCCGTACGAAGGCATTCCGCATCTGATTACCCCGATCATCACCCAGCCCAAGAAGGCAGCCGCCGCGCTGGCCTGGCTGGTCGAGGAGATGGAACAGCGTTATCAGGACATGCAGGCCTCGCGCGTGCGTCATATCGACGACTTCAACTCCAAGGTGCGATCCGGGGAGATCACCACGCCACTCGGCAGTCAGCGGGTGTACAAGCCCTATCCGTATATCGTCGCGATCGTTGACGAGTTGGCCGATCTGATGATGACCGCCCCGCGCGACGTCGAAGACGCGATCGTGCGGATCACCCAGAAGGCCCGCGCGGCCGGTATCCACCTCGTGCTGGCCACCCAGAGGCCATCGGTGGATGTGGTCACCGGTCTGATCAAGACCAACGTGCCGTCCCGGCTGTCGTTCGCGACGTCGTCATTGACCGACAGCCGCGTCATCCTTGATCAGCCGGGTGCGGAGAAGCTGATCGGTATGGGCGACGCACTCTTCCTGCCGATGGGCTCCAACAAGACGATCCGGTTGCAGGGCGCCTACATCTCCGATGATGAGATCCACGCCGTCGTGCAGGCCTGCAAGGACCAGGCCGAACCCGAGTACACCGAGGGTGTCACCGCAGCCAAACCCGGCGGTGAGCGTGCCGATGTGGACCCCGATATCGGTGACGATATGGACCTGCTGCTCCAGGCCGTCGAACTGGTGGTGTCGAGTCAGTTCGGTTCGACCTCGATGCTGCAGCGCAAACTTCGGGTTGGTTTCGCCAAGGCCGGCCGGTTGATGGACCTGATGGAGAACCGCGGCATCGTCGGCCCATCCGAGGGATCCAAGGCCCGCGAGGTGATGGTCAAGCCCGACGAACTGGCGGCGACGCTGGGATCGATCCGAGGCGACGGCGACAGTGACGACGATGACGGCTATGAGGATGACGGAGTGCCCGAGGACATCTGATCACGCCCCTTCTGACTACTTTGGGGGGTGGGTCAGAGCACCAGCAGCATCCGGGTATTGCCCAGGATGTTGGGCTTGACGTAGCTCAGGTCGAGGAATTCCGCCACGCCGACGTCATAGGAGCGTCGCATCTCCTCGTACACCTCGGCATTGACCGGGGTTCCCTCGATCTCGGTGAACCCGTGCCTGCCGAAGAATTCGGTCTCGAAGGTCAGCACGAACAACCGCTGCAACTGCAGTTCGCGGGCCACCTCTAAGAGTCGGTGCACGATCGCGTGTCCGATGCCCCGACCCTTGACACTCGGGTCTACCGCCACGGTGCGTACCTCGCCGAGATCGGCCCACAACACGTGCAGTGCCCCGCAGCCGAGCACCGCACCGCCCGACTCAGCGATCCAGAACTCCTGCACGGACTCATAGAGCGTGACGAGGTTCTTCTCCAGCAGGATCTTCCCGGCGTAGGTGTCCACCAGCCGTTTGATCTCCGGCACGTCAGAAGTGCGGGCCCGGCGCACGACGACATCGCGGCCGCTGCCGTCTACCGACGGCGACCCGGGCGAGGAGTCGGTCACGGCGCAACCCGAGCGGTCGCGGGTCGCCGACGCCCGTACCGATATTCTGATGTCCGTGTCGGGCCAACCCAAGACTCCGCCGGCGGCCCCGCGCGCCCGGGTTGCCAATATCGCCAACCTGTTAACCGGACTTCGGTTGGTTCTGGTCCCGATCTTCCTGCTGTTCCTGTTCGCCGGCGACGGGCATCAAGTCGGAAGCCGGATCACCGCCTTCATCGTCTTTGCCATCGCTGTGTTGACCGATCGGCTGGACGGTTCGCTGGCCCGTAGCTACGACCTGGAAACCGAGTTCGGCAAGCTGGCCGATCCGATCGCCGACAAGATGCTGATCGGCGCCGCGCTGATCGGGCTGTCCATGCTGGGCGACCTGCCCTGGTGGGTCACGGTCGTGATTCTGGTGCGTGAGATCGGGATCACACTGCTGCGGTTCGCGGTGATCAGCCGTGGTGTGATCCCGGCCAGCCGGGGCGGCAAGCTCAAAACCCTGGTGCAGGCTATCGCCATCGGTTTGTTCATTTTGCCATTGCATAGCTGGTCAGGGCCCTGGATGACGGTCGCCTGGGCCGTGATGGGCGCCGCGATCGTGCTCACCGTGGTGACCGGACTGGACTATGTCGTCTCAGCCCTGCGGGATCCCCGGTCCGATCACTGAGCCCTCGGCCGGGAACCTCACGGGGAACTCGGGCGTTGCACTAAGTAATGCGACGACTCGAGGAGGATGCGCGATGGCGGCTGTAGTGCTGCGAGAAGTGATTGGTGATGTGTTGCGGCGTGCCCGCACTGCTCAGGGGCGCACGTTGCGCGAGGTTTCCGACTCGGCGCGGGTGAGCCTCGGCTACCTCTCCGAGGTGGAACGTGGCCGCAAGGAGGCCTCCAGCGAACTGTTGAGCGCCATCTGTGCTGCTCTAGACGTTCCGCTGTCGCGGGTGCTTTGCGATGCCGGCACCGAGATGGCCTGCCAGGAAGCCGTCGCCCGGCGCGCCTCCGTCGGGGTCGCGGCGGCCACGAAGGTGGTCATCCCGCATCCGGCGACCATGGCCGTCGCCTAAAACCGCTGATGTGCCAGATTTCGGTGACCGAGTTTGGAACCGGGGTGTGGGCGCGACGCCTGAACCGATAAATTGAGCGTCGACTCTGATCAAGCGGCAATCACTCGAAGGCGGGGCAACAGATATGGCCAATCCGTTCGTCAAGGCGTGGAAGTACCTGATGGCGTTGTTCGGCTCCAAGGTCGACGAGTATGCCGATCCGAAGGTGCAGATCCAGCAGGCGCTTGAGGAAGAGCAGCGTCGGCATCAGGCACTGACCCAGCAGGCCGCGCAGGTCATCGGCAGCCAACGTCAGTTGGAAATGCGGCTGAACCGCCAACTGGCCGATATCGAGAAGCTGCAGGCCAACGTGCGCCAGGCGCTGACACTGGCCGATCAGGCTGTTGCCGCCGGCGATGCCGCCAAGGCCACCGAGTACAACAACGCCGCCGAGGCCTTCGCTGCGCAACTGGTCACCGCCGAGCAGAGCGTCGAGGATCTCAAGCTCCAACACGATCAGGCCTTGCAGGCCGCACTGCAGGCCAAGAAGGCCGTCGAGCAGAGTGCGATGGCGCTGCAGCAGAAAGTCGCCGAACGCACCAAGCTGCTCAGCCAACTCGAGCAGGCCAAGATGCAGGAGCAGATCAGCGCCTCGCTGCGATCGATGAGTGAGATCGCCGCCCCCGGAACTACGCCCAGCCTTGACGAGGTCCGCGAGAAGATCGAGCGCCGCTATGCCAACGCCATGGGCTCGGCGGAGCTGGCGCAGAACTCTGTTCAGGGCCGCATGATGGAGGTCCAGCAGGCCAGCGTGCAGATGGCCGGCCACTCCCGCCTCGAGCAGATCAAGGCCTCCATGCGTGGAGAGGCGCTACCGTCCGGTGGCGCCGCCGCCCCGGCCACGCCTGCCACCCCGGCCAGTACTCCTGAGCCCGAGCAACCGCTCGGCCAGTAGGTATTCGTTAGGAGGCG
>CALQLM010000185.1 GCA_943331415.1 Bifidobacterium breve | reverse complement strand
GCCCTGGATCTTCTCGATCAGATCATCGCTGCCGACCACATCAGCGCCGGCGGCGATGGCCTGCTCGGCCTTCTCGCCCACCGCGAACACCGCGACGCGGGCGGTCTTGCCGGTGCCATGCGGCAGGCTCACCGTGCCACGCACCATCTGATCGGCCTTACGAGGATCGACGCCCAGACAGATGGCGACCTCGACGGTGGCGTCCTGTTTCTTCGAGGACTTTTCCTTGGCGAGTTTGGCCGCTTCCAGCGGGGTGTACAGCTTGTCCTTGTCGACCTTCTCGGCGGCCTCTTTGTATGCCTTGCTGTTCTTGCTCATTGTTATTCCAATCTTGTCGTGTTGGAGTTGTGGTGCTCGATCAACGCTCGTCGCGCAAGCGCTCATCGTCGGGCCGAAGCGGGCCCTCCCACGATTTACCTTGGGGTGGAAAACTATTCGACCGTGATACCCATCGACCGGGCAGTGCCGGCGATGATCTTCGCGGCCTGATCGATATCGTTGGCGTTGAGGTCGGACTTCTTCGCCTCGGCGATCTCACGCACCTGATCCCAGGTGACCTTGGCGACCTTGGTCTTGTGCGGTTCGGCCGATCCCTTGGCCACACCGGCCGCCTTGAGCAGCATCCGGGCCGCGGGCGGGGTCTTCAGCACGAAGGTGAAGCTGCGGTCTTCGTAGACGCTGATCTCGACCGGGATGACATTGCCGCGCTGGTTCTCGGTCGCGGCGTTGTACGCCTTGCAGAACTCCATGATGTTGACGCCGTGCTGGCCGAGCGCAGGACCGACCGGCGGGGCGGGGTTGGCCTGCCCGGCCTGGATCTGCAGCTTGATCAGGCCGACGACCTTCTTCTTCTTCGGGGCCATGACGTGTGGTGTTCCTTTCTGAAACTGACGGGTGGGGGCGCTAGCCCGGGGATTAGATTTTGGCGACCTGGGTGAAGGTCAGTTCGACGGGAGTTTCGCGGCCGAAGATGCTCACCAGCACCTTGAGCTTCTGCTGTTCGGCGTTGACCTCGCTGATCGAGGCCGGCAGCGTCGCGAACGGCCCGTCCATGACGGTGACCGACTCGCCGACCTCGAAATCGACCAGGATCTCCGGACGTTCCAGGGTGGCCTCGCCACCATCCTGGGGCCGGCCCGTGCCCTTGGCCTTCTTGCCGGCATCCGGCGGCAGCAGGAACTTCACCACATCATCGAGGGACAGTGACGTCGGCCGTGAGGTGGCGCCGACGAAGCCGGTCACCCCGGGGGTGTTGCGCACGGTCGACCAGGAATCATCGGTGAGTTCCATGCGCACCAGGATGTAGCCCGGCAGCACCTTGCGGTTGACCTGCTTGCGCTGGCCGTTCTTGATCTCGGTGACCTCTTCGGTGGGCACCTCGACCTGGAAGATGTAATCGCCCACGTCAAGGTTTTGCACACGGGTCTCGAGGTTCGCCTTCACCTTGTTCTCGTAGCCGGCGTAGGAGTGGATGACGTACCAGTCGCCCGGCTGCACGCGCAGTTCGTTGCGCAGCGCGGTCGCGGGGTCGAGCTCCTCCTCGGGAGCCTCCTCCGCAGCGGTCTCGACGGCGGCCTCAGCATCCGACGGTGCATCGATCACGTCGACGACGGCGTCACCGGCGAGCACTTCGCCTTCGGGGGTTGTCACGGTTGTCAATCCTCTCTCAAACACATGTTCTTGCCGGGTGCGCTACCCGAACACCAGCAGCACCAGCCTGGACAATCCCAGGTCGACCCCGCCGATCAGCGACACCATGAAGATCAGGAACACCAGCACAACGCTGGTGTAGCTGACCATCTGCTTGCGGTTGGGCCAGATGACCTTGCGCAGTTCGGCGATGACCTGCCGCAGGTAGTTCCACACGTACAGGAACGGGTTCCGGGTGGCACCGGCGGCGGCGGCGGCCTTGTCTTTCTTGGCCTTCTTCGCCTTCGCCTCATCGTCGTCATCGTCGTCATCGAAGTCGATCTCGATCGCGGTGGTCTCGAGGTCCTCGACCTCGGCCAGCGCGGTGCCGCCCGTGCGCTGACGAGACCGCTTGCCGGTCGGACGCAGCGGCTGGGTCAGCGCGACGGTGTCGTCGCTGGCGTCGCCTGCGGCAGTGTCAAGCTCATCGCTCACCGCATGCTCCTTCGTGTCGAGTCGTTTGGGCCAATGCCTGTTCGGATCAAGCCTGTTCGGATCAGTCTATTCAGTTGAGCAGGGGCGACAGGACTTGAACCTGCAACCTGCGGTTTTGGAGACCGCTGCTCTGCCAGTTGAGCTACGCCCCTCTGCTTGGTCCCCACATAACTCGCGCGCTCCCCGTTCGGTCAACCCGAACCGACGGACAGCGCGCTTAACGTGGGAAAACCTGAGTTTTGAGTGTACCTCGCAGGGGCAGGGAGGTGGTAATCGCTATTCGCCGACCGCCTTGCGGACCACCTGGCCGGTTTCGGGGTCCCATTTCACCGCAACCGAGTTGTCGCCCTCATGGCCCATCAGGGTGGTGTAGGCCTCCAGCACCAGTTCACCGTGCTGGTTGGTGCAGACATTGCGGGTCACCACGATATCGGCTCCGAACCGCTCGGTGACCGAGTCGATGTGCATGGCGCCGTGCAGGACGTCACCGACGAGGATCGGCTTGTGGTAGACGAATTTCTGGTCCACCTGGATGATCTGCATGGTCTCCATGCCCACGTCGACGTGGGTGAAGAAGTGCTTCTGGATGATCAGCCCGAAGATCGACACGAAGGTCAACGGCGCGATGGTCGCGCTGTAGCCCAGTTCCGCCGCGGCGGCGTCGTCGTGGCTGGCGGGGTGCAGATCCTGCACCGAGTGTGCGTACTGGCGGATCTGCTCACGGCCGACCACGAAACTGTCGGGGTACTCCCAGACCATTCCCTCGATGCCGGCCTTGATGGGCACTGTCAGGCCAGCTTCGCCGTGGCTACGGCTCGGCCGAAGATCTTCTTGCCGCCGGTGGTGGCGGTCAGGGCGAGCGTGACGGACTTGGTCTCCGGGTCGGCCGACTTGACCCGGCCGGTGAACAGGATCTCGGCGCCGATGCCGTCGTTGGGAACCGGCACGATCGCGGTGAAGCGCACGTTGTACTCGGTGACCGCGCCCGGGTCGCCGACCCAGGATGTGATGAATCCGCCGCCGAGTCCCATGGTCAGCATGCCGTGGGCGATCGCGGTGTCCAGACCGACCTGCTTGGCGATCTCGTCATCCCAGTGGATCGGGTTGAGGTCACCGGAAACCCCGGCGTAATTCACCAGATCGCCGCGGGTCAGCTTGATGACCTTCGCCGGCAACTCGTCGCCCACCTTGACCGAACTGAACTCACGCAGTGCCATCGCTGAAGCCACTCTCTCCGTTTTCCTCACTTCGCCCGGCCAGCGTCGTGTAGGTCTCCTGCACAACGTCACCGTGCTCGTTGGTGATGATGTTCTTGGTGACGATGATGTCAGTGCCGTGCGCCTGCCTGATCTCGTGGGCATACACATCGCAGTAAAGCTTGTCACCGGCCTTGATCGGGCGCACGAATTTCAGGACCTGGTCGACGTGGACGATCTGATGATCGGCCAGCGCGATGCCGTGGTGGGTGTAGAACGCTACCTGCGCGACATAACCGAACACCGAGATGAACGTCAGCGGCGCAGGCAATCCGCTGTAGCCGAGCGCAGCGGCTGCTTCATCGCTGAAGAACACCTCATCGGTGTTTTTCACCGCATTCGCATATTCGCGCGTCTTCTCCCGCTCGACCATGTAGCAGTCGGGGTAACGATAGTGCGCCCCGAGCAGCCTGTCGGAAAGAGCCACGGACGGACCGCTCAGCGGGACTCTTTGTGCGGCTGGTGCGTCCCGCAGTTGGGGCAGAACTTCTTCAGCTCCAACCGGTCCGGGTCGTTGCGGCGATTCTTCTTGGTGATGTAGTTACGGTGCTTACACACCTCGCACGCCAAGGTGATCTTCGGCCGTACATCGGTACTTGAGGCCACGTCAAACTCTCTTTCACACTTCGTTGTTCACTGCGTTGTTCACACTGCTGCGTTGTTCACCTTTGTAGCGGTGGGGGGACTCGATCCCCCGACCTCACGATTATGAGTCGTGCGCTCTAACCAGCTGAGCTACACCGCCGCGACGGAGTCGCCAGTCGGACCGGCGTCCACCGAGCCCCCTAACGGAATCGAACCGTTGACCTTTTCCTTACCATGGAAACGCTCTACCGACTGAGCTAAGGGGGCCTGCCCGCACCGACGTGTTAACCGCGCCGCGGACCGTAGAAGAGGGTACCGCCTGCGGCTGGGCCCAGCCAAACCGCACGCCACACCTGTTATCGAGGCGTTAGCCGGTTGCCCGCGTGGCGGTCCGGGCGGCGTCATCCAGCCGGCCGGCGGTCCTGCTGATCTGTCCGCGGGTGGCCCTGGCCGCGCTGCGGATCTCGCCGGCGGCCG
>CALQLM010000184.1 GCA_943331415.1 Bifidobacterium breve | reverse complement strand
TTCGGTCGGGTTCCCACCTCAAGTGCGGATAATTCGGAGGTTCCTTCGAAGAGAAGATGCCCCGATTCGCGCACGGTGAGCCGCAGACGGCCCCCGAGGTGCTCGAAATCGGTATCGATATTGCGGCGCTCGGCTGGTAGCGGCACCGGCAGAACATGCGGTGGCAGGTGCCTGCCGTCGCCTTCCAGTTCGATCTCATATCGCAGCGACTTGCCGCGAATGAACCACTGGTTGTCGCCCACCTCGGAGCGCACCAGCGCCGGTGGCGTCATGCGGATCACCTTGTCGCCCAGCCTGACAACGATCCCGCTCACCTCTCGGGCGATCGGTCCGAGTGACAGCAGGCCGCCGGAGAATGCCACGCACACCTCGTGATCGCCGAAATCGTGCGCCTGTCCCCACCACCACCGAAGCGGGAATCCTTTGCCCCAGTTGCGCTCGGCGTAGACCTTCGCCCCATCGAATGACCAGCTTTCATCGCCGTATTCGACTGTTCCGCTTGCTTTTCCGCCGAGGTAGTACGGATGCCAGTATTGGTTGAGGAAGGGTATGGCCGAGAACACGCCACCGCCGCCGAAGGCTTTCGGCCAGGTGACCGGATCGGTAATGTCCATATTCAGGCGCAGGTCTCCGAGCTCGAACCGGACCCGGTCGGTGCCGACGGTGAAGTTGTCTTTACCGGTGCCGGCGGTGACGGAGAACGGTGACTCTTGGGCCCGGGCGCCGTCCAGTGCTGCGGACCTCACCACCAGGCCAGGATGCACGCCGACCGCGGTGGTGGACCAGTCCCCCGCAGGATGCCGGTTGATGCTGCACAGCGCAATGAGGGCCCGGCCGCTGGCTTCGTCGGTGACCCGCCAGAACCAGCCCTCCATCTCGGTGCCGTGTGAGGGCAGCGGGTTTCCGTAGGGAACGTCCGCCCCGGTCCGGCGATAGGCATCGGTCAGATGTTTGAGCACCCCACCAACATATCCCGCAGAACCTAATTCCCGAATGTCCGCAGATCGTCGCTCAGATACTGCTCGCGGCAGGCCTGGCGAGCCAGCTTGCCACTGGTCGTTCGGGGTA
This sequence comes from Bifidobacterium breve, assembly GCA_943331415.1. Classification (GTDB taxonomy): domain Bacteria; phylum Actinomycetota; class Actinomycetes; order Mycobacteriales; family Mycobacteriaceae; genus Mycobacterium. Next base: position 3,397 of record CALQLM010000184.1, on the reverse strand, counting down.
TAGCGCCGGCGGGCAGCAGTCGAACGTCGGTGACTGTCACCCGGTGTCGTCGATACACCGCGTCCCGGATCGCCGAGATCGCCGACTGTGGATCGGTGCGGCCCGCACCGGGCGCGCGTTCGGCGACGACGACCAGTCCGGGGGTGGTGAATGCGGCGACGTAGCCACGCCGGACGAGTCCTGAGGCATCGGCGACCGCCGATTCGATCGCCTCGGGATAGAGATTGCGACCCTCGATCCTGAGCAGATCGGCGATGCGTCCCGTCACATAGAGCTCGCCGTCGACGAACATGCCCAGGTCGGCACTGCGAAGCCAGGTGGCATCCATCCGCACCCGGTCGGCCCGGCTGTTCCGCAGCAGCCGATTCGCCAGGCGGGCACCGAACACCAACGCCGTCTGTGCGGGTTTATCCCAGTAGCCGCGCCCGACATTGTCACCGTGCAGCCAGATCTCTCCTACCGCAGCGTCGGGCAACTCCTCGCACGTGTCGGGGTCGACGATGATGACCGACAGGCTGCGCGCCACCTGTCCGCAGGACACCTGGCCGACGGCGTCTGCCGCCTCCGCGGGAACCCGGACAGCTCGTCCAGCTGCGAGCTGTTCGCCATCGAAATACGACGCGCTCGGGCGCGCGTCCGGTGTGGTCGTGGCCACCATCAGGGTGGCCTCGGCAATTCCGTAGGAGGGTTTGATTGCAGTGGGTGAAAGACCATGAGGCGCAAAGGCTTCGGTGAAGGCATCGATCGCGTCAATACTGACCGGTTCGGAGCCGATGATCATCACGACGTTACTCAGATCAATGTGCTCGCCCGCGGTCGGCAGGCCCCGCTGCGCCGTCCACTCGTAGGCGAAGTTGGGCGCGGCGGTGACGACCCGTCCGATACGTGACGCGGCGGATAGTGCCTGGATCCAGCGATGCGGCCGCCGGACGAATGCCGTGGGCGAAATCAGGGTGGAATGCCCGCCGTACACCGCGGGAAACCCGATCATCGACAGGCCCATATCGTGGTAGAGCGGTAACCAGCTGACGCCGTGGGTATTTCGGTTCAGCAGGTCGATGGACAGGATCATCTGGACCAGATTCGTGCAGAAAGCCCGATGGGTGATCTCCACGCCCGCTGGCGGTCGCGTCGCGCCCGAGGTGTACTGCAGGTGTGAGACATCCTGTTCGCCGATATCGACGGGGGCGAACTCATCGGCCGCCGAATCCGGGACTTCATCAATCACTACAACGGGCACGTTGACACCCAGAAGTCGGCCGAGGAAAGCGAGGACGGAGTCCCGGGCCGCGGCAGTGGTCAGCACCAGGGCGGGCCGCGCGTCGGCGAGTGCGGTCTCCAGCCGTTCGGCGTGGCCGGGAAGTTCAGGCGCGAACAAGGGAACCGCGATCGTCCCCGCCGAGACAGCGGCATAAAAAGCGGCGACGTACTCGAGGCCCTGCGGTGCCAGGATCGCGACCCGTTCGCCTCGGATGTTGGCCTGCTGGATCCGTGCGGCGATAGCCCGCATCCGGGCGCCGAACTGCGTCCAGGTGATCTCATACGCCTCGCCGTCGGCGCGGCGACCGAAATCAAGAAATCGGTAGGCCACGGTGTCACCGATATTGGCGATATTGCGCTCGACGAGGGAGATCAGTGTCGTACCGGGCGGAAACGAGATGTCTCCCCGCTCGTCGAGACACTCCTCGATCGTGAGCAGACCTTCCGGAGCGTCGAAGTCCTGCGTCCCGCCCAGCTCCATGGGGGCAGTCTAGGCGGGCCGACTATCCTGAGCCCGACCTCGACGACCCCTGGAGGAGCATGCCGAGCTGGATTGCCGACCTGGTGCGACTCGACGGCGATGGCAGGCGATTCCGGACGTCGGTGGCTCTGGGTTCGGGTTCTCGCCTGTTTGGCGGCCTCATTGCTGCCCAGGCGTTGGCCGCCGCGGGTGCGACCGTGGATTCCGGGCGGCTGCCACAGTCGCTGCACGCCTACTTCATCAAGGGCGGTCGGGTCGGAGTCGACGTCGAATATGTGGTGGAGCCGACTCGCAATGGCCGTTCGTTCGATACCCGCAGGATCACGGCCAGTCAGGACGGCGTGCCGATCTTTGAGATGTTGGCCTCGTTTCACGCTCCGGAACAGACCGTCGACTGGCAACGCCCAGCCGCGTTGCGGCTGCCGCTGGCTCAGGCCACCGCGGCGGTAACTCCCCCGGAGCGTTGGGCCGACCACTACGAGACTCGGGTGGCAGCCGACGCGGATACCGCCTGGCCGCAACAGCCATTCTGGTTCCGCTCCCGCGAGCCGATCGAGGACGACCCGTTACTGCGGGCCTGCGCCCTGACCTTCGTCTCCGATCTCGGCATGGTCAGCACTGCACGTCCCCCCGGCCAGCTGGAACCAGGCCCCGGCGGTGCGGCCAGCCTGGACCATGCACTCTGGCTGCATCGCCCGGTCGACCCGCATCAGTGGCACTGCTATGACGCCGTGGCCGTCAGCCACAGCGACGCGCGCGGGCTCGCTTTCGGGTCCATCCACGACAACCTGGGCACGCTGGTGGCCAGCGTTGCCCAGGAGTCGTTGTGGCGGTGTTGAGAGCCGCTAGGCGATGATCCGGATCAGATACGGCGCCATCTCGGTGGTGCGAACCGGTGAGACGACGACGCCGGCCTCGGTGACCTCGAGCATCTGATTGTTGCCGAGGAACATCGTCACGCTCTGGGTGCCGTCTGGTCCATAGAACAGCAAATCGGCGGGCAGTGCCTGCTCCGGGGTGACCTTCTGTCCGACGTTGTACATCGCGCCCGAGGAGCGCGGGAGTTTTGCGCCCACACCGGCATAGACGTACTGGATCAGACCCGAGGAGTCGAAGCCGACGGTGCTCGCGCCGGGGCCGTTACCGAGGCTGGGGCCGTTGATATCGCCGCCTCCCCACGAGTACGGCACGCCACGTTGGGCGAGCCCGCGCGTGATCACAAGATTGACCGCCTGATCCCTCGACACCGGGGCCGCTGCGGCCTGAACCGATACCAGGGCGGGCGTCACGATCAGCATCAACAGGCCTAAAAGTGCGACACAAATACGCTTCACGTCTGTCATGCCCTTCCCGGGGTGTCACCGGACTTACGTCCGGATGGCCCCTGTTCATTGCCGATGTGAGACTCGACGACGACATGTTCGAGGTATTTCACACCAGTCACTACTATCACTTGTACAACACCTAACCGGGCGCTACTACCCGTTGTTCCATCGGCGCAGGGCACTTTGTCGAACCGTGATCCAACGGTGTTGTCCGCGGTGTCAAACGTGGCCGAACGGTGGCAATCGACGGCTCGGTTGTTGTGGTTGTGTCCGGCGGTAAACTTTGTATCTATGACGACCACCGAGACCGTCCTGCCAAGCGGACAGAACA
>CALQLM010000183.1 GCA_943331415.1 Bifidobacterium breve | reverse complement strand
TCGGCGGACGGTTCCAGATCCAGCAGTTCAGCCTTCCCAAGGGTGCCGACGATCAACGGCTGCAGCTGGCCCGCAGAGTCACCGGCAACGACCGAACCCTGGACGTGATGGCCCTCGATGTCGTCTGGACCGCGGAGTTCGCCGAAGCGGGTTGGGCGCTCCCACTATCTGCCGACCCGGCCGGATTGGCTGAGGCCGATGCCGCTGATGACACGTTGCCCGGTCCCCTCGAGACTGCGAAGTGGCGGGGCAAGCTTTATGCCGCGCCGATCACCACCAACACCCAATTGCTGTGGTATCGGCCGGATCTGGTGTCGCCGCCACCGCCGACGTGGGATCAGATGATCGCCGAGGCGAACCGATTGCACGCTGAAGGCAAACCCAGCTGGATCGCGGTGCAGGCCAAGCAATACGAGGGTCTGGTGGTCTGGTTCAACACACTGCTGGAAAGTGCCGGTGGCCGGGTGTTGTCCGAGGACGGTAAAACCGTCACCCTGGTCGACACTCCTGAGCACCGAGCCGCCACCGTCAAGGCGCTGCAGATCATCAAGTCGGTGGCAACCGCCCCCGGTGCCGACCCGTCAGTCACTCAGACCGATGAAGGCACCGCGCGACTGGCTCTCGAGGCGGGTAACGCCGCGCTCGAAGTCAACTGGCCGTTCGTCTTCGCCTCCATGCTGGAGAACGCTGTGAAGGGTGGGGTGCCTTTCCTGCCGTTGGCCGACAAGCCTGAGTTGGCCGGAAGCATCAACGACGCGGGCACCTTCGCGCCCACCGATGAGCAGTTCGCGCTCGCCCTTGACGCAAGCCGGGAGGTGTTCGCCTTCGCCCCATACCCAGGTGTGACACCCGGCCAGCCGGCCAGGGTCACCCTTGGCGGACTCAATTTTGCCGTGGCCAGCACCACGCGGCACCCGGCGGAGGCCTTCGAAGCGATCCGCTGCATCCGCAGCGAGAGCAACCAGAGATACACCTCAATCGACGGTGGTCTGCCTGCGGTGCGCGCATCACTGTATGCGGATCCGGATTTCCAGAAGAAATATCCGCAGTACGCGATCATCCGTGATCAGCTGGTTACCGCGGCAGTCCGGCCAGCGACCCCGAACTATCAAGCGATGTCCACCCGCATCTCCGCCACGCTTGCACCTATTACTGCGATCGACCCGGAGAAGACGGCTGATGAACTTGCCGTCCAGGTGCAGAAGGCCATCGACGGTAAGGGGCTGATCCCATGACCGCACCGGCCGTCGGCACCGACGATCGCAGTTCCCAACGGCGTCTCGCGTACCTACTGATCGCGCCCGCGGTTGTCCTGATGCTCGCGGTGACCGCCTACCCGATCGGGTATGCGATCTGGCTGAGCCTGCAGCGCTACAACCTGGCCAGCCCCGCTGATAACAAGTTCGTCGGGTTGGCCAATTACCAGACCATTCTCACCGACAAGTATTGGTGGACGGCTTTTTTCGTCACGCTGGCCATCACGATCATCTCGGTGGCGATCGAGTTCGTCCTCGGCCTTGCTCTCGCGTTGGTCATGCATCGGACGATTTTCGGTAAGGGTGTTGTTCGCACGGCCATTCTGATCCCGTACGGCATCGTCACCGTCGCCGCCTCTTACAGCTGGTACTACGCATGGACACCGGGCACCGGTTACCTCGCCAATCTGCTGCCGGACGGCAGCGCGCCGCTAACCGAGCAGATTCCATCGCTGGCGGTCATCATCGTTGCCGAGGTGTGGAAGACCACTCCATTCATGGCATTGCTGTTACTGGCGGGCTTGGCGTTGGTGCCCGATGACCTGCTTAAGGCCGCCGAGGTTGATGGCGCCGGCGCGTGGACACGGCTGACCCGGGTGATCATCCCGTTGATCAAGCCCGCCATTCTGGTGGCACTGCTGTTCCGCACCCTCGACGCCTTCCGGATCTTCGACAACATCTATGTGCTCACCGGAGGGTCCAACGACACGGCGTCGGTCTCGATCCTTGGTTACGACAACCTGTTCAAGGCATTCAATCTTGGGCTGGGCTCGGCGATCAGTGTCCTGGTGTTCATCACCGTTGCCGTCATCGCCCTGATCTACATCAAACTGTTCGGTGCCGCAGCGCCCGGAGCCGATGGGGAGGTGCGCTGACATGCCCGAACGAGTTGGTCCGCGGCGTGCCACCGGCTGGGCCGTCATCAACACCATCGTGGTGATTTACGCGCTGTTGCCGGTGCTGTGGATCTTCAGTCTTTCGCTCAAACCCACCTCAACAGTCAAGGACGGCAAGCTCATTCCGTCGTCGATCACCTTCGACAATTACGAGGGCATCTTCAAAGGCGATGTCTTCTCGTCTGCGCTCATCAACTCCATCGGCATCGGGCTGATCACCACCGTCATCGCCGTGGTGATCGGCGGGATGGCGGCCTACGCGGTCGCGCGGCTGGACTTTCCAGGTAAACCGGTGCTAGTTGGCGCTGCACTGCTGATCGCGATGTTCCCGCAGATCTCCCTCGTCACGCCTCTGTTCAACATTGAACGCCGGCTCGGGCTGTTCGACACCTGGCCCGGTCTGATCATTCCCTACATCACCTTCGCATTGCCGCTGGCGATCTACACCCTCTCTGCCTTCTTCCGCGAGATTCCCAGGGATCTTGAAAAGGCGGCCAAGATGGACGGCGCCACCCCGGCCCAGGCTTTCCGGCGGGTGATCGCACCCTTGGCTGCGCCGGGGATCGTCACTGCGGCAATTCTGGTGTTCATCTTCGCCTGGAACGACTTGCTGCTCGCGCTGTCTCTGACTGCGACTAATGCGGCGATCACCGCGCCCGTCGCCATTGCGAACTTCACCGGCAGTTCGCAATTCGAGGAGCCGACCGGGTCGATCGCCGCCGGCGCGATGGTCATCACGATTCCGATCATCATCTTTGTTCTGATCTTCCAACGCAGGATTGTCGCCGGGCTGACGTCCGGCGCGGTGAAGGGGTAGGCGATGGCTGAAATCGTTCTGGACCATGTGAGCAAGCGGTATCCCGACGGTGCCACACCAGTGCGTGACCTCAGCCTCACCATCGGTGATGGCGAGTTCCTGATTCTCGTCGGGCCGTCAGGGTGCGGTAAGTCGACCACGCTGAACATGATCGCCGGGCTCGAAGACATCACTGAAGGTGAACTCCGCATCGGTGGACAACGGGTCAACGAGAAAGCACCGCGCGACCGCGACATCGCCATGGTGTTTCAGTCCTACGCGCTCTACCCGCACATGACGGTGCGGCAGAACATCGCCTTCCCGCTGACCCTGGCCAAGCTGAGCCGTTCCGAAATCGACGCAAAGGTCGCGGACACCGCCAAAGTCCTCGATCTCACCGAACTCCTGGACCGTAAACCCTCCCAGCTGTCCGGTGGACAGCGCCAACGGGTGGCGATGGGTCGCGCGATCGTGCGCAAGCCCAAGGCCTTCCTGATGGATGAGCCGCTCAGCAACCTCGACGCCAAACTCAGGGTGCAGATGCGCGGCGAGATCGCCCGATTGCAGAACCGGCTCGGCACCACGACGGTGTATGTCACTCACGATCAGACCGAGGCGATGACACTCGGTGACCGGGTCGTGGTGCTGCGGGCCGGCGAAGCCCAGCAGATCGGCACGCCCGATGAGCTGTATAACCATCCAGCCAATCTGTTTGTCGCCGGCTTCATCGGCTCGCCGGCCATGAACTTTTTTCCAGCCGCGATGGCCGAGGCCGGGTTGCGCCTGCCGGTGGGTCAGGTATTGCTCGGTGACACAGCCCGCAATGTGCTGGCCCGCAACGCCGGGATCACCAACGTGATCGTGGGAGTGCGGCCCGAGCATTTCGAAGACGCCACGCTGATCGATGCCCATGAGCGTGCCAATTCCCTGACATTCGGGGTGAAGGCCGACCTTGTCGAATCACTCGGCGCCGACAAGTACGTCTACTTCTCCACATCGGGTGCCGCTGCCCGGTCGGCTCAGCTAGCTGAGCTGGCCGCTGAATCAGGGATCGGTGACAACCGTTTCGTCGCGCGGGTTTCCGCTGAATCAAAAGCGTCGACGGGTCAGACCGTGGAGTTGGCACTCGATACGACCAAACTGCATATCTTCGACGCCGAGACCGGGGTGAACCTCACCGCGTGAGCCAGCCACTGGCCGAGGTGAGCGAATATCTACGCGCTTATTTCGCGGCGTTGGGCATCGACGAGGCACCCGATGTCGCCAGCGTGACTTTTCTCGGAGTAGAACGCATCGATGTGCTGCGGTTCGGGCCAGACCACCGCGCCGGATTAGAAACCGTATTCCACTACGTCTCGCTGGGGTGCTCCCGTTATCCGATGGCTGACGCTGCCGCCGCGGTGTCCGATCCCATCCGCGGTCCGCGGGCAGAGATCACGCTGAGCCTTCGTTCCGGCGCACCTGCCGACGGGCTGGCGCGGAGCATCGCCGTCGTGGCTGCGACCCCAGCAGTCGAGGGAG
>CALQLM010000182.1 GCA_943331415.1 Bifidobacterium breve | reverse complement strand
GGGGGCGCTCGCGCGCGTACTCCAGCGATTTCAGATACCCGGTGTACCCCAACGACACTGCGCCCATCCCGACACCGAGGCGCGCCTCGTTCATCATGTGGAACATGTAGACGATGCCGCGATGCTCTTCACCGACCAGATACCCGGTCGCGCCGTTGAAGTTCAGCACGGTGTTGGTAATACCGCGCTGTCCCATCTTGTGGTTGAGGCCTGAGATCGCGACCTCGTTGCGCGCACCGATCGATCCGTCCGGATTGACAAGGAACTTCGGCACGACGAACAACGAGATGCCCTTGGTCCCGGGCGGCCCACCGGGGATCTTGGCGAGCACCAGATGCACGATGTTCTCTGACATCTCGTGTTCGGCACCTGAGATCCACATCTTGGATCCGAACAACCGGTAGGCGCCGTCATCAGCTGGCTCGGCCCGAGTGGTGATATCGGCGAGAGACGATCCCGCGGCAGGCTCCGACAGCGCCATGGTCCCGGTGAATCGGCCCGCCAGCATCGGCTTGACGAAGGTCTCGACCTGTTCTTCAGTACCGAATTTGGCGAGCAGATTGGCGTTGGCGATTGTCAGCATCAAATAGCCCGACGTACTGATGTTGGCGGCCGAGAGCCACGAGAAGCCGGCTTGGGCAACAGTCGCGGGCAACTGTGCGCCGCCGAGTGCGTGGTCCATACCCATACTGAGCAGTTCCGCGGCGGCGACGGCGTCGAGGGCCTCCTTCACCTCGGGGATCACGGTGACCGTGGTTCCGTCGAATGACGGCTCGTTCTGGTCACTTTTCTTGTTGTGCGGTGCGAAATAACGGGTGGCGAGTTCTTCGAACAGGTCGAGCACGTCGGAGAAGGTGTCGCGGGAGTGATCGGCGAACCGGGTTCGCTTCGTCAACTCATCGACGCCCAACCACTCGAAGAGCAGGAAATCGAGATCCCGCCGGGACATCACCGTCGACCTCATCGCCACCTTCTTTCCCAGGGAGTTACCACCAGGCTAGGGGGCAAAGGCCAGCCGTGCCCTGCTGTTAGCGTGACGTGCCATGACAGATCTGGTGCTCTATGACGTCATCGACCATGTCGCGCTGATCACGGTGAACGACCCGGAGAGACGCAACGCGGTGACCGCCGCCATGTCGGAGCAACTGCGCGATGCGGTTCAGCAGGCCGAGTCCGACCTGGGGGTCCACGCCGTCGTCGTGACCGGGGCAGGCAAGGCATTCTGCGCCGGCGCCGACTTGTCCGCGCTGGGTGCCGCGGCGCGGGAGGGCCTCGAAGTCATCTATGCCGGTTTCATGGCCGTCGGCCGCTGCTCTCTACCGACCATCGCCGCCGTCAACGGTGCGGCCGTCGGCGCAGGCATGAATCTTGCGTTGGCCGCCGACGTCCGCGTTGTCGGACCACATGCGATGTTCGACCCGCGCTTCCAGAAACTGGGCATTCATCCCGGCGGCGGCGCCACCTGGATGCTGCAGCGCGCCGTCGGCCCTCAGGTGGCTCGGGCCGCACTGCTGTTCGGTATGCGCTTCGATGCCGAGGCGGCCCTGCGCCACGGACTGGCGCTACAACTGGCCGATGACCCCGTGGCAGCAGCCTTGGAGTTGGCAGCCGGGCCCGCCGCGGCACCGCGCGAGGTGGTGCTGGCCACCAAAGCCTCGATGCGGGCTACCGCGATCCCCGGATTCCTCGACACCGACCACCATGAGGCCGCCAAGGACATCGAACTGGGACCACAGGCATCCTCGATCGAATCACCGGAGTTCAAAGCGCGCCTGGCCGCCGCGCAACAGCGCCGTTAGGCCGCAAACCGCCGAAGCAATCCGCAGTTGAGCCATACCTCAATCTCCGACATCGGAGCCGAGGGCGTACCCGGCATCGGCGGCGCGGTGGAGTGATAACACGCGCCGGTGGGAGTGGTGAATTCAGCTGTGTGCGTGCCATTTTCGGCGGTCGTTGCATCGACCGTCCAGCCGTCAGCCTCTTTGGTGTAATTGCATCCCTCGCAGAGACCCAGGCCGTTTACCGAACTCGTTTTTCCGCCCTTCCGATGCGGCCTGGCGTGGTCGCGGTGGCGGATCGGGGCATCGCAGTAGGGCGTTCGGCACCGTTGATCGCGCAGGCCGATGAAGTCAGCCAGACCCTTGGGAAATGTCCGGGCGCGCGACTCCAGTGCCACCAGAGCGCCGGTGGCCGGCGTGGCGTAGAGGCGGCGGAGCGTGGCCCGCGACTGCGGATCGGCCATGGCTTCGGTAATGAGGTTCGCGGCGACAGCTGAGGGAACCGGACCGTAACCGGCGATGACCGCCGCCTCGTTCCCCACCGACAACAGGGCCTGATCGGAGATCACCACGTTGACAGCGACCGGAACGGGTTGGTCTGCCGGACGTCCGGTGACGCGTTCAACGAGAGTGTCCGCCATCACCTGCCCCCGGGACCGTCCATCGCAGCAGACATCAGCCTCCCGCTTGAGGGCGGCATAGATCGACACACCCTGAGCCACCGGAAGTAGCGCTGTCACATAGGTCATGGTGTCCGGCGCAGGGCGGATGGTGACCGTGCGGTCCTTGTGGGCGCGCGCCGCACGATCGACCACAGCATGCGGATCGAGCCGGTAGGCGATCGCTTTGGCGAGGGCGGTAAGCGCGGCGTCGCCCACTCCGTCCAATCGGCCGGTATCCGAACATAATTCCGCATCGAGACGGCGCCGATCCTCAACCTCGAGACAGGCCGACTCCCTGACCGCGATGGTTGCCCGCCACTCCGACAACGCACCGGCCTCCAGTGCCGCGAGGGTATGTGGCATCTCGTAAACGAGCGCTTTCGCGAAGCCGAGGTGACGCCCACCGCGGGCCGGCGAATCCCGGCGGGCCAGGGCCACCTCCGCGGCAACGCCACGCCCACGCCGGTCGGCCGGAACCCCCGACGCGGCCTCGGCCGAGCGTCGCGTCTGATCCAGTGCCGCGGCTAATCGGGCCTGGCGAGCGGCCGCGGCGGACTTGAGCCGCTCCAGTGCTGCGATGCCCTCGACGAGTGCCGACTCATCAGACCCGGGGTCGAGGGCGAGTAATGATTCGAACATACTTTCGATACTAATGACGGGGTCCGACAAAACCGACACACCGATCCCGGGGTGACCCACTTCAGGCTGAAGCGCTACCCAAGGCCCAACTCGCGGGCGATCAGCATCAGCTGGACTTCACTGGTGCCCTCACCGATTTCGAGGATCTTGCTGTCCCGGTAGTGCCGTGCGACCGGGAACTCGTTGATGAAGCCATAACCGCCGTGAATCTGGGTGGCATCCCGGGCGTTATCCATGGCCGCCTCACTGGAGACCAGCTTGGCGATCGCGGCCTGCTTCTTGAACGGCTTGCCGGCCAGCATCAGCGCCGCGGCGTCATAGTAGGCGGTTCGCGCGGCATGGGCCCGGGCCTCCATCCGCGCGATCTTGAACTCGATCGCCTGGAAGCGCCCAATGGGCTGGCCAAAGGCGGATCGCTCGGCGGCGTACTTCACACTTTCGTCGACGCAGCCCTGCGCCGCGCCGACCGCGAGTGCGGCGATGGCGATCCGTCCCTCGTCGAGGATCCGCAGGAAGTTGGCGTAACCGCGGCCGCGTTCACCGAGCAGGTTCTCTTCGGGAACACGGACGTCGGTAAAGGACAGCGGATGGGTGTCCGAGGCGTTCCAGCCGACTTTGTTGTACGCCGGTTCAACGGTGAATCCCGCTGTGGGAACCTCGATCACGATCGCCGAGATCTCCCGGCTGCCGGCATCGCTTCCGGTGACGGCGGTGACGGTGACCAGCCTGGTGATATCGGTTCCGGAGTTGGTGATGAACTGCTTGGACCCGTTGATCACCCAGTGACCGTCGTCGAGTCGCGCGGTGGTCTTGGTGGCGCCGGCATCACTGCCACCGCCGGCCTCGGTCAAACCGAATGCGCCCAGAGCGGCACCGCTGGTCAGTTCGGGCAGCCATGTGCGCTTCTGCGCCTCAGTACCGAACCGGTAGATCGGCATCGCACCGAGAGACACCCCGCCTTCCAGCGTGATGGCCACACTCTGGTCGATCTTGGCGAGCTCTTCCAGCGCCAGACACAGGGCGAAGTAGTCACCCCCCATGCCGCCGTACTCCTCGGGGAAGGGCAGTCCGAACAGACCCATGCTCGCCATCCCGGTCACGATCTCGTACGGGAATGAGTGCTCGGCGTCGTGTTTGGCCGCCACGGGCGCGACGACCTCGCGGGCGAAGTCGCGCACCGTCTTCACCAATTGCTGATACTCGTCGGGAAGGGTTCCGGTGGAGAGGAAATCGGTCATCGTCAGGTTCCTTCTGTATTCGCTTTGATCCGGGCCAGTGGCTGGCCCACCTTCACCTGGTCGCCAACGGCGACGAGAAGCTCCACCACACCGTCAACCGGTGAACGCAGCGCGTGTTCCATCTTCATCGCCTCGACGGCCACCACGGTCGTGCC
>CALQLM010000181.1 GCA_943331415.1 Bifidobacterium breve | reverse complement strand
GATGTCGAATCTCGCGGCCGCACTCGGTTGGGTGCTCGTCGACCTGATCGGGCACCCCGCCGAGCACTCTCGGGTGGCGGCCGGCGCACGTTGCCGTCCCAGTTGGTCCGCCGCGATGACGTCACTTCCTATCTGTCCAATCTGTCCCGTGCGCTGGACGTTGCCGAACGGGAACTCGGAGACCACGGCGTCACCGAGGTGTTCACCCTGACCCGCAGGCTCGCGCACCGCATGGGTCTGGCCTCGTGGGCCGGCCCGGGCTGCGCCGACGGCCCTCGTTTCGAGCGCCTGGTGGCGGCCTTCGACGGCCTCGACGGGTCCGAGGCGTTCGTCCATCCCGATGCCATGGCGGCGGTGGCCGCGAGCGGCAAAGCCGCTGAGCGCGCCGCACTCGAGGACATCGTCACCGCGATCGGCGAGGTGATCGACACCCCAGCCGCGCATCCGGCGTTGTTCGCCCGCATCGTCGAGGCATGGACCGGCGAACCCGCCGCGGAGCGCCGCCGGGGTGTGGCGCTCGATGTGGCGCTGATTCACATCGCGTCGATGTCGAATCTCGCGGCCGCACTCGGTTGGGTGCTCGTCGACCTGATCGGGCACCCCGCCGAGCACTCCCGGGTGGCGGCCGGCGACGTGGCGCTGGCCGAACAGTGCGCGCTGGAATCGACCCGGCTCGCGCAGCGCTCGATCATGCCGCGCTACGTGCTGGCCGACCTCGAGTTCGAGGTGGAGGACGCGGTCTATTCGGTGGCGCCGGGCACCACCATCGCCACGCTGCTGCCGCTCACCAACACCAGCGCAGGACCGGGCCTTGAGCACTGGGATCCGCGACGCTGGAACCGCCACCGTCTCGTCGACCCGTCCGATCTCGCGTCGGTGCAGTTGGTCACCGCATTCGGCCATGGCAGGCACAGTTGCCCGGCCCAACCGTTCTCGCTGGCCGCGATGGCGATGACCGCCACTCGCCTGTTTGGCACCTACGAGCTGACCCCGAGTTGGGACACCTCGCCGGTGGCGCTTGCGGTGCAGATCGGGGGTATCGCCCGGGCGGCCGGAGCCGCTCCGGTCAGCTACCGGCGTCGCTGACGGCCGGCTCAGGCGCGGCGTCGCTGCGAATGTCGATGCGCCAGCCGGTCAACCGGGCGGCGAGTCGGGCGTTCTGCCCCTCCTTGTCGATGGCCAGCGACAGCTGGAAATCCGGCACCGTCACCCGGGCGGACCGGGTGGCGAGGTCGACCACCTCGACCGACACCACCTTCGACGGTGAGAGCGCATTGGCGACGAACCGGGCCGGGTCCTCGTCGAAGTCGATGATGTCGATCTTCTCGCCGGACAACTCACTCATCACATTGCGCACCCGCTGGCCCATCGGACCGATACAGGCGCCTTTGGCATTGAGCCCGGCCACCTTGGACCGCACCGCGATCTTGGAACGGTGCCCGGCCTCGCGGGCGACCGCGACGATCTCCACCGAACCTTCGGCGATCTCCGGAACTTCCAGGGAGAACAGCTTACGAACCAGATTGGGATGGGTCCGGGACAATTCAATGCGGGGCTCGCGGGTGCCGCGGGTCACGCCGACCACATAGCAGCGCAACCGCTCCCCGTGCTCATAGCTCTCGCCGGGCACCTGTTCGGCGGCCCGGATCATGCCGTCGGAACCCTTGGCCTCACTGCCGATCCGCACGACCACGTTGCCGCGGGCGTTCTCGCGACCATCCTTCTGCACCATCCCGGCGACGATGTCACCTTCGCGGGCCGAGAACTCGCCGTAGACCCGTTCGTTCTCCGCGTCGCGGAAGCGTTGCAGCATCACCTGGCGCGCGGTGGTCGCTGCGACCCGGCCGAACCCCGCGGGGGTGTCATCGAATTCGCTGATGAGGTTGCCCTCATCATCAACCTCGCGAGCCATCACCTGCACCTCGCCACTCTTGCGGTCGATCTCGATGCGGGCGTCGGCCTGATGGCCCTCGGTGTGCCGGTAGGCGGTCAGCAGCGCGGTCTTGATGGTCTCGAGAAGTTCGTCCACCGAGATGCCCCGGTCGATCTCGATTGCGTGCAGCGCGGTCATATCGATATTCATGCTTCGGCCTCTGTTCCGGTTACGCCGACAAGTTCGAGTTCTTTGGCATTGGGCGGCGAGAATTCAACCTGGACAACGGCATTGCAAATCTCTTCTAGCGGCACGCGCCGGACCGTCCAATCGCCGCCGGCCCGGATTACCAGATCGGTGACGGCGTCGGCGGTCGCGCCCAGCCGACCGGTGACGCATGAGCCGTCGGCGAGTTCCAGCTCGACTTTGCGCCCGCGGGCGCGACGGAAGTGTTTCTCGGCGGTCAGCGGCCGGTCCACTCCCGGTGAGCTGACTTCGAGGTCATAGGGCGTCTCGCCGGTGTCGATGGCGTCCAGCACTTCGGAGGCTGTTCGCGACAGCGCGGCGACCGCCTCCAGATCCAGTGGGCGCTCACCATCGGCGATGACACGGATACGGGGCGGGCGGGTCGTCGCGATGATCGACACATCTTCGATCTCGTATCCGGCACGCGCGAACTCACCACTGAGTAGCTCGATCACCCGCTCTGGAGAGGGCAATCCCGCGGACCGTTCAGTCACGACGAGCTCCTCATCTTGAGTTGTGCGGGTACGTCTTACCTCAAACCGGACTCAATCGAGCCGGTAACCCACGATACGCCAGCATTCGGGGCGGCAATGGCAGGATGTTGGCCGTGCCCAGCCACGCTCCCGGTCCCGATCCGGGTTCCCCACCCGCGCTTAGCCGGCGTCGAGTCCTCACCGGTGGCAGCCGGGGCCTGCTGGCACTGGCGCTGATCGGCACCGCGGTCACTGCCTGTGGCTCGACCGGATCGTCGGAGCCGGACCCGCTGGAGGCCGAACTGTCGGCGGCTCGCGCCGACAGCGAACTCGCGGCAGCCGCGGCCAAATCCGCTCCGCCAGAGATCGCACCGGCGCTCATCGAGCTCTCCGCTATCCGCGCCCGCCACGCAACGGCGCTCGTTGAGGAACTCTCTCGAGCGGCCGGCAAACCGACGCCGACATCGAGTGCGGCTGCCACCCCATCGAGTGCGGTGCCGGCCACACCCGCACCCACACCGAAGGATGTGGTCGCCGCCCTACGACGGGCGGGTGAGAACGCCGCCAAGCTGGCGCCGACCCTGTCCGGCTACCGGGCCGGACTGCTCGGGTCGATCGCCGCGGCCTGCACGACAGCCTCGACGATCGGGCTGGCCCCCGCCGGGAGTCCGCGATGACAGCACCCGATCAACCGACCCCCGATCAACCGACCCCCGATCCGAACCGGCCGGAGGACGCCGATCAGGCGGCGCTATTCGACGCCGTCGCGGTGGAACACGGCGCGATCTACGGCTACGGGGTGGTGTCGGCGCACGTCATGCCCGAGGAGAACGATCTGGTATCCCGAGCGCTGATGGAACACCGCGACCGCCGCGACAAGGCCGTGACAATGCTGACCGAACGGTCGATCCCGGTACCGCTGCCGGCCCCCGGCTACCAACTTCCGATGCCGGTGAAGAACTGGCGCGATGCCGCCAAACTCGCGATCCGGATGGAGGACGACTGCGCGGTGGCCTGGCGGGCGGTGATGGAGCAGTCCGATTCCGAGCAGGATCGGGCATTCGGGCTGACCGGACTGACTCAGTGCGCGGTGACAGCGACGCGCTGGCGCCAGGTGCTCGGCGCCTGGCCGGTGATCCAGGCCTTCCCCGGCGGCAGCGAGTAGACCGATCTTCAGCCGGGCGTGACGCCGCCGATCAACGTGTCAGAACCGCCGCGACGTCGGCGACTGCGGTGCCGACGGCGATATCGCGCGTCTCTCCGGTGAACCGGTTGCGCAGTTCGGCCGTGCCGTCGGCCCAGCCGCGGCCCACCACCACGATCCAGGGCATGCCAAGCAGTTCGGCATCTTTGAACTTCACCCCGGGTGAGACCGTCCGGTCATCGAGCAGCACCTCGAATCCCTGGCCGTCCAGTGCGGCAGCCAGTTCCTCGGCACCGGCGCGCGCATCGGCATCCTTGTTGGCGATCACGACGTGGACGTCGAACGGCGATACCGACGATGGCCAGCGCAACCCGAGTTCGTCATGCTGCTGTTCGGCGATCACCGCCACCAGCCTTGACACCCCAATGCCGTAGGAGCCCATGGTCAGCCGCACCGGTTTGCCGTCCTCACCGAGGACGTCGACGGTGAATGCGTCGGTGTACTTGCGCCCCAATTGGAAGATGTGGCCGATTTCGATACCGCGCGCGCTCACCAGCGGGCCGGCCCCATCCGGTGCGAGATCGCCATCGCGTACCTCGGCGGCCTCGATGGTGCCGTCGGCGTGGAAGTCGCGCCCGGCCACCAGATTCACCACATGCTTTCCCGGCTCGTCAGCGCCGGTGATCCAGGATGTTCCGGTCGCCACGCGGGGATCGACCAGGTATCGAACACCGTTGTCCAGCAACGCCTT
>CALQLM010000180.1 GCA_943331415.1 Bifidobacterium breve | reverse complement strand
GCTTCGCAAGCCCGCGCCGGGTCTCGGACAGGTCGATAGCAACGATATCGGTCAGTCCGCGATCGGCAAGGCGCGCGATCGCCGCCAGACCGATTGGGCCGCAGCCGACTACTGCGACCTTATCGTCCACGCCGACATGGAGTTGTTCGGCGGCATGCATGCCGACGGCGACCGGCTCGGCCAAGGCCGCGATGGTGAGCGGCATATCGTCGGGGATGGGGAACAACCGTCCGCCTTTGGCCGCATTGCGCACGAAGACCTCGCCGGCCAATCCTCCTTCATTGGATCCGCTGCCGATCTCCTCGGCGGGATGCACGACAACCCGCTGGCCGGGGACGACATCGGTGACCTCGGCGCCAACGGCTTTCACGACGCCGGCCAGTTCGTGTCCGAGTGGCATCGGCTCGCCGCTGGGCCCGGCGAGGCCGCCAAGTTTGATGTAGCTCAGATCGCTGCCGCAGATCCCGCAGGCATGAACCTCCACGATCGCGTCGCGTGGGCCACACTCGGGCAGCTCGACACGATCGAGACTCACCTGCCCCGGGGCATGGATTCGAACCTGGTCGACAGATGTCATGAGTCCTCTTTCAAATAGTGGTGACGTTGCCGTGATGAGCGATTCGCATTTCAATGCCGTGCGCGGTTGCGCGCACCCTTGTTCCGATGTCGCGAATCGCACCGCTTGTCAGGGTCGCGAAGACCGCCGCGGTGACAGACATAGTCACCGATCCGTCGACGGTAATGGGCGCGGAAATGGTGGCGATGCTGTGGCCTGCTGTTGTGTTCATCTCGTCGGGAAGTACGTCGATCGTGGTCAGATCGGCAAATGCACGCGCCAACTGGGTTGTAATCATGTCGATTTCGCCATCACTGCTCAGCGCTCGTAGTGCCGTGTAGACGCGGACGTACTCCTTGGTAAGGCGTTCGACGACGAAACCGCGTTGCCGGACCTCTTTCAGGACAGCTGTCATTCTTCGTCGCAGCCCCGGATCCGGTAGGCCGATGGCCTCCAACCAAGCATTCTGCGTCTCTGTGCTTGACCCCGCGATGTAGTCCCGGCCGAATGGCGCGACCAAAGGCGTGCGCAGGCCGGGGCTGATTCTGGGCCCGGTCAGGCACTCACCCACGGTCTCCACAATGACCATGGTCTGACCCTCCCGGCGAGTCAGGGATACCTGCGTGCCGGTATCGGTGGCCAGGGCCTGGAGTTCGGCGCGGTAGACCAGGGAATTGGCGGGCTTGGTCAAACTCGCCATCGCCGGACCCCACGCGTACTCCGCATTGGCCGGATCGCGGGTCACCCAGTCGTGGGCAGTGAGCGTGGTCAGGATCGCATGCCCGGTGGCCCGACTGATGTTCAGGCTGCGGCAGATCTCTGCCAGTGTGAACTGCCGGGCAGGCTCGCTGCCCAGTAGTTCGATTACCGCGATGACCCGCTCAGTAGGCGGTGACGGCGCTTGACTCTGCGGCCGCTCCAGGCTTACCTTCGATGTCACAATATCGAACGGTATGTCGAACTATCGACATATGCAAGAGGGTGGAGATGCGGCTATGGGCTCAACAGCCGAGACGATCGATCTCGACGACCTCACCTCGCCCCGCCTGAACGATGTCCAGCGACAGGTTCTTGAATACACCGAATCGCGGCCGGTCACGCTCGATATCGACCAGATGATCGACGAGGCCGTTGCAGGTGCGGGGTCCGACGATCTCGGCGACACGACAGACTTCGCGGCGCGTCTCGGTGCCTATGTGGGGGCGGTCGAAGCCGATACGGGTCTGACTCAGCTGGGTCGCGGCACACAGCGGTCACGCATTGTCCGGCTGCTGCGCAACCGGATCTCACTGGCCGACCTGATCAAGCGCTACCCGGAGATCGAATCGATCGAGATCGAGAAGCCGATCATCGTGGTGGGCATGCCGCGATCGGGTACCACGCATCTGGTGAATCTGCTGGCGGCCGACCGGCGCCGACGGGCCCTGCCGTACTGGGAGAGCCAGGAACCCATTCCGGCCCGCGGCCGCGGACCCGATGTGTTCGGGGTCGATCCGCGTTACGGGCGCGCACGCGCCGAACACGACGCCATGCTGGCCAACATGCCGCTAGTCGCGGCGATGCACGATCAATTCCCTGAGGCGATCGAGGAGGAGGTCGAGCTTCTCGATCTCGACTTTGCCAGCTACATCGTGGAATGGCTTGCTCGCGTTCCGAGTTGGCGCGACACCTACCTGGCACTCGATCAGACCCAGCACTACGCCTATATGAAGAGGGTGCTGCAGGCGCTGACCTTCTTCCGAGGCCCGCAGACCTGGGTGTTGAAGTCCCCGCAGCATTCCGAGCAATTGCCTGCCTTGATGGCAACGTTCCCCGACGCGACGGTCGCGTTCACCCATCGGGACCCAGTGGCCGTCATCCAGTCGACGGTCACGATGATGGCCTATGCGGATCGCCTGCGTCGCACCAGCATCGATCCCGAATGGCTCATCGACTATTGGACCGACCGGATTCACCGCCTGCTGAGTGCGGGCGTGCGTGACCGCGATCTAGTGCCCGCCGAGCGCAGTATCGACATCAGCTTCCACCAACTCAACGGCAACGAGATGACTGTCCTGGAGTCGCTATACGACCGAGCCGGCGTCGAGTTGACTCCCGGGGTGCGCAAGAGCTTCGAACGGTATATCGACAGCAATCCACGAGGTAAGCACGGCGCTATTCGGTATGACCTGCAACGCCATTTTGGGGTGACACCCGAGGACGTGCGGTCCCGATTCGACTTCTACTTCGATCGTTTCGATGTTCGGCCCGAAGTCGGCGTCCGGTCTAGCGATCACTGACAGGAGAACACCCATGACGGAATTCGAGCCCGTATACCTGACCCGTCCCGGCGCCGAGGCGATGGTGCCCGCGGTGCCGGACGTTATTGACGAAGTCAGTCCCGGCATCTGGTGCTCGCCCGGACTGACGAATGTCTTCATGATCCCGACCTCTGAGGGCCGAGTAATCATCAACACCGGTATGGGATTCGAAGGCCCGGTTCACCGCGCCAGCCTGGATTCTGTCGACTCATCCCCGGTTCGATACATCCTCCTGACGCAGGGTCACTACGACCATGTCGGTGGACTGGACAGCGTGCGCGATCCTGATACCAAAATTGTGGCGCAGGCCAACTGGGCGCAGTGGCGCGACGACAATGAACGCCTGGCGCGCTACCGTGCCTCACGCAGCGCATTCGCCTTCTCCAACACGCTGGCCACCGGCATCGCCAAGATCCAGGAGCGGTTCGGTCGCAAGCTGCCCGGCCAGAGCACCCCGCACGCGGACATCGTCGTCGAGGACACCCGCACTCTCACCGTCGGTGAACGCACCTTCGAACTGATCGCCACGCCCGGCGGTGAGACCAACGATTCGATGGTCGTCTGGCTGCCCGACGAGAAGATCTGTTTGTGCGGCAACGTGTTCGGTGCCCTGTTCGGACATATGCCAAATCTGGTGACCATGCGCGGCGACCGCTACCGCGACGCCCTCACCGTGATCGACTCGATCGAACGCGTCCGTGCGCTGGAGCCCGAAGTTCTTCTCAGCGGTCACTTCTGGCCGATCACCGGCAAGGAGCGAATCCAGTTCGAGCTCACCCGGCTGCGTGACGCGGTTCAATACGTCCACGACGCGACGGTCGAAGGCATGAACGCCGGAAAGGACGTCCGCACCCTGATGCGCGAGATCACCCTGCCGGAGCATCTTGAGGTGGGCCAGGGCTACGGCAAGGTGCCCTGGGGTGTTCGGGCGATCTGGGAGAACTACTCAGGCTGGTTCCACCACCGGTCCACCACTGAGCTGTACCCGGTCGACCCGGTCGATATCAGCGCCGATCTCGTGGAACTCGCCGGTGCTGACGCACTCGTAGCCCGAGCGCAGGTCCATCTGGATGCCGACCGGCCGGTGCAGGCCATCCACCTCGCGGAGAGGGTGACCGACACCGATCCCGACCACGCAGGAGCGCGTCAGGTCCTCAAATCCGCGCATGAGCGACTGTTGGCCGGCACCACTAATTTCTGGGAGACAGCATGGCTGCGCAAGCAGATCGCGAACAACACATGACCGCCCGGGCGACGTTTGATTTCACTGGTACACGCGCACTCATCACCGGCGGCACCAGCGGTATCGGACACGCGACGGCCGTCCTCTTCCGGGATGCTGGTGCCGATGTCACCGTCACCGGAACCCGCGCCAGTGCGGGGGAATACGACACGGACCTGTCCGGAATGACCTATGCGCGGCTGGTGCTGACCGACCCGGAATCCATCGACGCCGTGAAGGCACGCTTCGACGTCCTCGATGTCCTGGTGAACAATGCCGGCGCCAACTTTCCCGGCGGACTCGACGAGTCTGCTCCGGATGGATTCGACGCCTCCGTGGCGCTCAACCTCAACGGGACCTACCGGCTCACCGTTGCACTGCGGCGTGCGCTGAAGGCGTCGGACGCCGCAGGT
>CALQLM010000179.1 GCA_943331415.1 Bifidobacterium breve | reverse complement strand
GGATTTCCAGTCGGTCGGAGATTTCCGCCAAGCTCATCATGGGTCGATTCAACACCGCCCGACGGGGCCGCGGCGCACCGGTTAGGGTGTCGCCCATGGCTAGGCTCACGACCGCTCTGGCGGCGTCCCTCGCACTCGTCGTCAGCACCATCGGCATCGGCACCGGCGTCGGCGTGGTGGCCCCCGCGGCAGCCGATCCGAGCATCCAGCCGGTGGGATCCATGCCCATCCCGGACGGGCCGGCACCGGCCTGGATCGTCGCCGACCTCGACACCGGCCAGGTGCTGGCAGGCCGGGACATGTACGCGCCCCACCCGCCTGCGAGCACCATCAAGACCCTGCTGGCACTGACCGCCCTCGATGAGGTGAATCTGGACGCCACCGTGGTCGCCACGCCCGCCAATACCTTCGTCGAGTGCAACTGCGCGGGCATCAAGGCCGGCCGCACCTACACCGCGGGTCAACTCCTCGACGCCGTCCTGCTGGTGTCGGGTAACGACGCCGCCAACACACTGGCGGATCTGCTGGGCGGTTATGACGTCGCGGTGGACAAAATGAACGCCAAGGCCGCGGCCATCGGCGCTACCAACACCCACGCCACCTCACCCTCGGGTCTGGACGGTCCCGGCGGCGCGGGCTGGACCACCCCGCACGATCTGGCCGCCATCTTCCGGGCCGCGATGGCCAACCCGGTGTTCGCCCAGATCACCGCCAGGCCGACAGCGTTGTTCCCCACCGATACCGGCGAGCGTCCGCTGATCAATCAGAACGATCTCCTGGTGCGCTATCCGGGTGCCATCGGCGGCAAGACCGGTTTCACCGATGCCGCCCGCAAGACCTATGTCGGGGCAGCCGAGCGCAACGGCCGACGGCTGGTCATCGCGATGATGTACGGCTTGGTTCACGAGGGTGGGCCGACCTACTGGGATCAGGCTGCGATGCTCCTGGACTGGGGATTCACCCAGAGCCCTACAGAAGCAGTCGCGTCGCTGTAAGGCGTTGAGCGACAACGCGATAACTGCCGACGCCGATCAACGTCAGCGGCCCCCATCTCAGCGATGGGGGCCGTTGACGTTCAGCGTTGACGATCTAGCGGTTGAAGCCTGGCAGTGCGACCTCGGCCTCCGTCAGTTCAAACGCCGGCGGAGCAAGCAATGACGGCGTGGCCACGATGGCCGGGTCAGCCTCCGCCGGCATCGCTCCGGTGGCGGCCGCCGGATCGGTGATCACCTCGGAGGTGCCGGATCCGGTACCGATCACGGGCGTGCCGTCCAGTGGAACAGCGCCGGGCACCCAAGCCAGGATGTCCCGGGTGCCGTCGTTCCAGACGACGCTGTTAGGCAGATCGCCGATCACATCGAAGTACAGCGTGCCGGTCGTGCTGGCGCCCGGGGGCACCTGCGCACCGCTGATGCCACCGGGTGCGTACAGAAGCACCGGGTCGCCGTCGCCGCTCTCGGCGCGGGCCACGAACCGTTCGATCATCGGGTTCACCCAACCGCCGAACGACTGGACGGTCAGCGTGGCTTCATAAAGATCACCGTTGTGCGGCACGGGGTCCGAACTCGGCGAGAAGTTCATGACCGTGTAGCCGATCATGGGAGCGCCGGTGCCCCAGTCGTTGATCCGCGCCTGCTCACCGAACGTCTTGATATTGTCGGTAGCCGACGCCGGGGCCACGGTGACAGCACCGATTCCGAACGAAATTGCGGCGGCGGCAATCACTCCAGCTAGCTTCTTCATGCTCACTCTGACTCCTTCTGTTCGCGGAATTATATCTCTCCGCTACCAATCAGAGACCGCATCGAACCCGAACCGCGGTCTTAGCTCGTTAGCCTAGGCCCACATGGATGTCATGTCGCGCTGGCTGAAAAGCGCTGCCCTCGTGTCCGCGACCCGGTTGAGCTGCGCCGCCCTCATTACGTTTGCCGGGATAGCGGCACCGTTGCCGGCGACCGTGGCCGGGGCCGAACCGGACAACCAACCTGCCGCCCTCGCCGCCCCCGGCGGCCCGGCCCAGGCCTGGCTGGTCGCCGACATGATCAGCGGCCGCATTCTCGGCGGCCAGGACCCCTACGGCCGGTACGCCCCGGCCAGCACGATCAAGGCACTCCTGGCGATGGTGGTGCTCGATCAGCTCAACCCGGAGACCGCGGTGCGCGCCACACCGTCGAGCACCGATGTCGAGTGTTCGTGTGTCGGCCTGGTGCCCGGCGCGGTGTACACCACCCGCCAGTTGCTCGACGCGCTGCTGATGGTGTCCGGCAACGACGCCGCCAACCTGCTCGGAGAGATGCTGGGTGGCTCTGCGGTGGCCGTCGCGAAGATGAACGCCAAGGCCGTACAGATCGGAGCCCGCAATACCCGGGCGGGGTCCCCCTCGGGGTTGGACGGCCCCGGCTGGGAGTCGGTCACCACGCCACAGGACTTGGCGATGATCTACCGGGCGGCGCTGAACTATCCGCTGATCCCCCAAATCCTGCACCAGTCCACGGCACCGTTCCCGAACGGCTCGGGCGGGGTCAAACAGATCGCGAGCCACGACCGGTTGCTGGCGGACTACCCCGGCTATATCGGCGGCAAGACCGGCTACACCAACCTCGCCCAGGAGACCTACGTCGCGATGGCACAACGTGACGGGCACCGGTTGATCGCGGTGTTGATGTATGGCGATAACGACCTGTGGAACCAGGGCCGGGCCCTCCTGGACTGGGGCTTCAGCCAGTACGGCTAATAAACCCGGCCCCGCAGGACCACCCGGTCCGGCCGGGCCAGCACACCGGGTGCGGTGCGCGGATCCGCAATAAAGCACAGCAGATCGGCGGGGGCGCCGTCGACGAGTGCCGGGCGGCCCAGCCATCGGCGGGCGTCCCAGCATGCCGCACCCAACGCCGCGGTAGGCGTCATGCCCACACCCTTGAGTGCCTCCACCTCGTCGGAGATCAGGCCGTGCGCCATCGAGCCGCCGGCATCGCTGCCGGCATAGCTGGGCACACCGGCCTCGCGAGCCGCACCGATCCGTTGCCGGCAGCGGGCATGAAGATTACGCATGTGCGCGGCGTAGACCGGGTATCGCGTTGCCGCATCGGCGAATTCGGGGAAATTCTCGATGTTGATCAGTGTGGGCACCAGCGCGGTGCCGCGCTCGGCCATCATGGCAACCGTGTCCTCGGTCAGTCCGGTGCCGTGTTCGATGCAGTCGATCCCGGATGCGATCAGGCCCGGCAGTGCATCCTCACCGAACACATGCGCGGTCACCCGGACACCCTCGGCATGGGCCGCGGCGACGGCGGCGACAAGAACATCATCGGACCACAGCGGTGCAAGGTCCCCCGAGGAGCGGTCGATCCAGTCGCCCACGAGTTTCACCCAGCCGTCGCTGCGCCGGGCCTGTTCGGCCAGCGCCTCCGGGAGTTGCCATTCGTCTTCGAGTTCGATGGCGTAACCCTGCAGATATCGCTTGGGCCGCGCCAAATGCCTTCCCGCCCTGATGATCTGAGGTAGATCGTGGTGATCGTCGAGGCTCCGGGTGTCAGTCGGCGATCCGCAGTCGCGCAGCAACAACGCTCCCGCATCGCGTTCGGTCTGCGCCTGGGCGACCGCCTCGTCGAGTTCGATGGCGCCGTGCGGTCCGAGCCCGACGTGACAGTGCGCATCGACCAGACCGGCAATGATCCAGCCGCCGTCGAAGATCGTCTCGGCGCCGCCCACCGGTTCGCTGCTGAGGATCCCGTCGACGATCCACCACTCGAGGGGTTGGCCGTCAGGCAGTCCGTGTCCGCGGACATGGAGCGGCGTAGCAGCCACCGAGTTAGTTCTTCCCGGGGAATTTCAGCTTGGACAGGTCGAACCCGGCCAGTCCCGGGGGTAGTTGGTTGAGCCCTTCCGGCAGCTGCGACAGATCCGGGAAGTCGGCCGGCATCTGACCGTCGAAGAGTGGATTACGCGCCTTGGCCTGAGTCGGGCCGCGCCCCTTCTTGCCCTTTTTGTTCTTCGCGTTCTTCTTCGACGATCGGCGCGCGAACGGCATGCCCATTGCGCCGGCCATCTGCGACATCATCTTCCTGGCTTCGAAGAACCGGTCGACGAGTTGGTTGACCTCCGAAACGTTCACCCCGGAGCCGTTGGCGATACGCAGCCGACGCGAAGCATTGATGATCTTCGGGTCGGCCCGCTCCTCGGGTGTCATGCCGCGGATGATGGCCTGCAGCCGATCGAGGTGACTGTCGTCGACGGCGGCCAACGCGTCCTTCATCTGCCCCGCGCCAGGCAGCATGCCCAGCAGGTTGCCGATCGGTCCCATTTTGCGGATGGCCAGCATCTGCTCGAGGAAGTCCTCCAGTGTGAGTTCGCCGGAACCGATCTTGGCCGCGGCCTCCTCGGCCTTGCTCGCGTCGAAGACCTGCTCAGCCTGCTCGATCAGCGACAGCAGATCGCCCATGCCGAGGATCCGGCTCGCCATCCGGTCCGGATGGAAGACGTCGAAGTCCTC
>CALQLM010000178.1 GCA_943331415.1 Bifidobacterium breve | reverse complement strand
GCTGTTTCGTGAATGAATTTCGCTGTGGGCAGACTCCGGCCGGTATCTCGCCGCGGTCGGCTGCCCCGGAAACAGACCATGAAACGTGGTGCCGGGAGGCTCTCCACCGGCGATGGTCTCACCGATCCGGATCATGCCGCCGTGTTTGACGACGACCTGTTTGACGATCGCCAGACCCAAACCTGAGCCGGGCATGGCTCGCGCCGATGTCGACCGATAGAACCGCTCGAACACCAGTCCGCGTTCTTCGGGAGAGATGCCGGGGCCCTCATCGGAAACAGCTAGTTCGGCGTGGGCAGCGTCAACCCGACTCAGTCGAACGCCGACCGTCCCGCCGGGTGGGCTCCACTTCGCAGCATTGTCCAGAAGGTTGAGTATGGCGCGGCTTAAGCCGGCGGCATCACCGTGAACCTGCCATCCAATGATGTCGACATCAAAGTGAATGTCATTGCGTCGACGCCGAACGCGCTCAAGACTGCGCTCAACGACCTCGGTCATCTCGACGTCCTCCAGCACCGTGCCGTGGGCGTTGTCTTCTCGGGTGAGGTCCACCAAATCGCCGACAAGAGTCGACAATTCCTCGATCTGACCGATGACATCGGAACGAAGCTCCGACAGTTCACTCTCGGGAATCGGTGGCGCACCCGGTGTGCTGGAGGCCATCAACAACTCGACATTGGTGCGCAGCGATGTCAGCGGTGTCTTGAGTTCGTGGCCGGCGTCTGCAACAAGACGGGCCTGCCGGTCGCGGGATTCGGCCAGGGCCCGCAGCATCGCGTTGAAGGCCTCGGTGAGCCGAGCCAGTTCGTCACTGCCGAAGACCGGGATTGGTCTCAGGTCATCGGTGCGGGCGACCCGTTCGGCGGCCTCGGTGAGCTGGCCCACCGGCCGAAGTCCGGTTCGAGCGACCATGCCGCCGGCCACGGCGGCGATCACCACCCCGATGCCACCGACTGCCAATAGCACCCATTTGAGTTTGTTCATCACCGTATTGGTGGGTTGCAAACTCTTGGAGATCAGCAGCGAACTGCCGTTGGGAAGATGGATCGCCAACACGCGCTGGTCGCCGACGGTCCGCCGCGACATGAACAACTCGCCGCGGATCACCGCCTTCTCCGGCTGCCCCACCGGGAGCGTCTGGCCCTGCTGGTTAGCGGTGTAGATGGACCGGCCCGGGTTCACCAGCATGGCATTGACGTCGGAGTAAGCCGTTCCCTCGATCGCCTTGGCCGGGTCGGCGGCAAGTGAGCCGCTGGCGATCAGCAACTGCGCCCGACTCTGCAACTGGTTGTCGATATCTGTGTAGAGCGCCGCCGACACCACCGCGTACACCGCGACGGCCATGAGGACAACGACCATTGCCACCATCGACATGGCCAGCAGCATCACCCGCCATCGCAGGGACAACGATGTGGTGGCTTTCTCCGACGCCCCATTGGCCCGCGCGCGCCGCTTCAGTCGAAACATCAGGGTGGTGTCTCACGCAGCACATAACCCACACCACGAACGGTATGAATCAGCCGCGGTTCTCCTTCTGATTCGGTCTTGCGCCGCAAGTAGCCGACATACACCTCAAGCGCGTTACCGGATGTCGGGAAGTCGAAACCCCAGACCTCCTCGAGGATCCGGCTGCGGGTCAGCACGCGGCGCGGGTTGGCGATGAGCATCTCCAGCAGCGAGAACTCGGTCCGGGTCAGACTGATCGACCGGGTGCCACGGTGCACTTCGCGAGTGGAGGGGTCCAGCGTCAGATCGGCGAACGTCATGACCGCGCCTTCAGAGGCGTCCTCCGGCCCCGTGCGACGCAGCAGCGCACGCAACCTGGCCAGCAGTTCCTCGAGGGCGAAGGGCTTGGGCAGATAATCGTCGGCGCCGGCGTCGAGGCCCGACACCCGTTCGGAGACCGAATCGCGAGCCGTGAGCACCAGAATCGGCAAGTCGTCGCCGGTGCTGCGCAACTGACGGCATACCTCCAGGCCATCCAGCCGGGGCATCATCACATCGAGGACGAGCGCGTCGGGCCGTTCGTTGTTGATCGCTTCCAACGCCTCGACGCCGTCCTCGGCGAGATCGACGGTGTAGCCATTGAAGGACAGGGAGCGCCGCAGCGACTCCCGCACCGCTCGGTCGTCATCGACCACAAGTATGCGCACGGTGACTAGTGTCAACCAATCTACTTAGATTCGTCTAAGAGACGCGCCGCGCGAACAGCCAATTCGCTCGCGGCTGAATGGGGTCAGCGCCTGTCGAGATCGATCAGGCCGAGGCGAGCGGCCTTGAGCAGCCGGCGCGGAACCTTGTGTTGCCGGCCGCCGACGGACACCGTGACGAGGCCGGTCGCGGTGGCTTTCCACTGCGAGCGCCGACTGCGGGTGTTTGAACGCGACATCCGGCGTTTGGGAACGGCCATGACGAAAAGTCTCCTTGTGAGTGCTGCCGCGCAGACAATCCGGCGCCGGACAATGCTGAAAGGATAGCCTTCGACCGCGCCCTTTGACAAAGTGGGCCGGGGTTGACAGAGGCCCGACCCGCGAGACTAACCTACCGGTTGGTTGGGCGAATTCCGCGGTTCGCCGACGAGGAACAGGGGACGACTGTGGCGGATGCCCCCGGGCCGAACGGCCGCCCGGTGCGGATCGGCAACTGCTCAGGGTTCTACGGCGACCGGCTTGCCGCCATGCAGGAGATGCTCACCGGGGGCGATCTGGACTATCTGACCGGCGATTACCTGGCCGAATTGACCATGCTCATCCTGGGCCGGGACAGGATGAAGAGCCCCGACCGCGGCTACGCCAAGACTTTTCTCACGCAGCTTGAACAATGCCTGGGTACCGCAACCGATCGCGGCGTCCGCATCGTCGTCAACGCCGGCGGTCTGAACCCGGCCGGACTGGCCCGAGCTGTTCGCGAACTGGCCGACACACTAGGCATCCCGGTGACGGTGGCGCACGTCGAGGGCGATGACCTGCTGTCCAGGGCGGCTGACCTGGCTTTGGGGTCGCCGTTGACCGCGAACGCCTACCTGGGCGCCTGGGGCATCGTCGACTGCCTGAACTCCGGGGCCGACATCGTGGTCACCGGCCGAGTCACCGACGCCTCGGTCGTGGTCGGGCCTGCCGCCGCACACTTCGGGTGGGCCCGCGAGGACTACGACCGCCTGGCCGGCGCCGTGGTGGCAGGACATGTCATCGAATGCGGAACCCAGGCAACCGGCGGCAACTACTCCTTCTTTACGGAGATCGCGAACCTCGGCCACGCCGGCTTTCCGTTGGCCGAGGTCTTCGACGACGGCTCGTCGGTGATCACCAAGCATCCGGGCACCGGCGGGCAGGTCAGCATCGGCACGGTCACCGCGCAACTGCTTTACGAAATCACCGGAGCCCGCTACGCCAATCCGGACGCGACCGCCCGGTTCGATACCGTCACGCTCAGCGACGACGGACCAGACCGGGTGCGCATCAGCGGGGTGGTCGGCGAGCCGCCCCCGCCGACCCTGAAGGTCTCGCTCAATAGCATCGGCGGCTTCCGCAACTCGGCGACATTCGTACTTACCGGACTGGATATCGATGCCAAGGCAGATCTCCTGCGCCGGCAACTGGCGGCCGGACTCACCGTCGAGCCAGCCGAACTGGAATGGAACCTGGCGCGGGTCGACCGTCCCGATGCCGATACCGAGCAGGCCGCCAGCGCGCTTCTCACCTGCACAGTGCGCGATCCGGACCCCGACAAGGTTGGGCGTCGATTCTCCTCTGCTGCAATCGAACTCGCACTCGACAGCTACCCCGGATTCCACACCACCGCGCCACCGTCCGATGGCGCGGTGTACGGGGTGTTCACCGCCGGATATGTGCCCGCAACCGAAGTGGAACACGTCGCGGTGCATGCCGACGGGACGCGGGTGGTAGTCCCGTCGGCGCCCGAAACACTCGTGCTCGCCGATGTCGATGCCCCGCAGCTACCCGCACCGTTGCCTGCCGGCCCGACGCGCCGCCTGCCACTCGGAACGATCGCCGGAGCCCGCAGCGGGGACAAGGGTGGCGGCGCCAATATCGGCGTGTGGGTGCGCACAGACGCACAGTGGCACTGGCTGGCCAACACCCTCACCGTCGAACTGGTGCGGGAATTGCTCCCGGAGGCAAAGGATCTCCCGATCTCGCGGCACCTGTTCCCCGCAATCCGCGCAGTCAATTTCGTCATCGACGGCATCCTCGGCAAGGGTGTCGCCTACCAGGCCCGGTTCGATCCTCAGGCCAAAGGCCTAGGCGAGTTGCTGCTCAGTCGTCACGTCGATATTCCCGAGGAGATTCTCTAGATGAGCATGTGGGCTACATGAGTATGTGGACTACGCCCGAACGCCAGCAGCTGCGTAAGACGGTGCGCGGCTTCACCGAGCGCGAAATCCTGCCGCATATCGACGAGTGGGAGCGGATCGGCGAACTTCCCCGCGACCTGAGCCGCAGCGCGGGTGAGGCCGGCCTGCTCGGTATCGGATTCGACG
>CALQLM010000177.1 GCA_943331415.1 Bifidobacterium breve | reverse complement strand
GCTCGCACAGCTCGAAGCCCACGCCATCGATGTGGTTCTTTCAAACAGCGCCGTCCAACGCGACGCGCGCGCGCCCTTTCGCAACCCTGCTCGCGTACAAGGCCAGCGAACTCGCGGCGCAGGGTGTGCAGCCCCAGGCCACCGTTCGTGAGGTTGCGGGCGATCTTCGCGATGATTGGCCGACGGTGCTCAAACAGCAGGGTTTCGATACGTCTGAGCCGGCCGCGTGGCTGGCGGAGGGCTTACTGATGTACCTGCCCAGCAGTGAGCAGGATGAACTCTTCGAACTGATCACCGAATCCAGCGCCGTGGGCAGCCGAGTGGCTGCCGAGTTCGTTCCGTACAGCGATGACGAGGTGCGCGCGCAGATCAAGGAACGTTTCACCGCGCTGGCCGACGAGATCGGCGTCGAGCACATCGTGTTCGGATTCGTCGCCGATATGGAGGATCTGACCTACCTTGATCCTGATCGCACAGACCCCGCCTCGTGGCTGGAGGACAACGGGTGGCGGTCATCGGCGGTACCGGTGACCGAGGAGATGCGCCGATGCGGGATCGCCGGCGACGAGTCGATGCGCAGTCGCACGGACTCCTTCGCTTACTTCGTGATCGGTGATTGCACCGAGCGCACACCGGCCCGGAAAGCGCCGGGGTCACGGGATCGCAAACCCGCCTGATGCAAGCGCCGACAGGCGACCGGCCCTGTAACGTCATGCGGCGAGAACACCCTGATTCCGGAGGTACCGACCATGCAGATCTCTCTTCGCTCCCCGATGATCGCGGGTACCGCCGCGATCGTGGGTGCTGCCGCCGTCGCCATGACGCCGATCGCCCCCGCTGCCGGACTGCCCGCCCTGTCGTCGGCGAATGCCGCCGTGTCCCTGGCCGCGTACGCCAACCCGTTCAGCGCGCTCTACAACAGCTTCAACCTGGGCGTCGACTATTTGATCAACGGCAACTACAGCCTGGACGCCGGTAGCGGCGCGACCAACTGGCCTGCCGCGGGCATCTCCGACTACACCAATAGTGTTCTGCCCTTTGGGTACTGGAATGACGGGTCGGGTTACCTGCCGGCCATCACCAATATCGGCCTGATCCCGAATTCCATCGCCGTGCCGTTCCCGGTCGGAATCCAGGTCGTCAACAACTGGATCGGCTACGGCAACACCGCCTACCAGGCCTTTGCACAGGTGGTTGATGCCGGTCTGAATCTGCTGTGGGCGCCTGTCGGCCTGAGTATCGCCATTGTTCAGGACCTCGCGAGCGGCAATATCAGCGATATCCCGGTGCAGATCCAGGCCACCTTGGCGTATTCGGTCGCCCAGATTCAGGGTGCGGTCGAGGCCGTGGTCGGCGGCGCGGCCGTTATCGCGGCGGACGTTGTCGCCAAGGCGACCGCTGCGGTTCAGGTCCTGGCCGCGGCTGTCCCGGCTGCGCTGGCCAATCTGCCGCGGCAGGTCGGCGTCGTCGCTGCCTCCGCGACGACCGCCATCACCGCCATCACCACGGCGCTCTCGACCGGCAATGTCGAGGGCGCATGGAACGCGGCCGTGGCCGGCCTGCTCGGCCCGACCGGAGTCCCGGGAACGGTGGTGAACCTGAGCCTGGGCGCCGGCGTCCAGACCGGTGAGGTCAGCGACTCGACCACCTACTACGCCAATGTGGTGCCCAGCGTCCGCAACGAGCTGCAGAGCCTGGGGCAGGGTCTGTCCCTCGCGCTGGCCAGCACAGCGACACCGCCTGCGGCGGCTGCCCGTTCCGCGGCTGCCAGGACCGCCAGGGCCGCTGCTGCCGCGAAAACTACTGCTACCGCGGACACCACAGCGCCCGCGAAGAAGGGTGCGGCCAGGGTCAGCCGGCACACCGCTGCCGCCAGGTAATTCCGGCGGCAGCTTAAGTCCGCGGCTTCGGCGTTGCGAAGTCGTGGCGAAGCGATTGTGCTCCGGTCAACGGCACCCGGCCCTCGGTGGCGATCACGCCTTCGGCGCGCAGCAACTCCCACTGTCGGCTCGCCAGGTGCGGTGCAGGTCGGCCCGAGGCGGTAATCACCCGGTGCCAGGGCAGGTCTTGTGAATCGGTACGCATGATCCACGCGACGATCCGCGGGCTGGAAAGCCCTGCCGCACAAGCGATATCGCCGTAGGTGGCGACGCGTCCCGGCGGAATCGAGTCCACCAGATCGCGAACGCACTCAACCTGGATGTCGGTGATCTTCGCCATCGTTTTTCTTGGTTAGCAGTCAGCCGCGGGCGAGCATGTCCCGGATGGCAGCGGCAGTCTCGACGGGTTTGGCCAGCGGCACCATATGCCGGCACTCGAAGTCCAGCATGGTGAAGTCCGTACCCAGTCGCTCCGCCAACCCGTCGATCAGCTTATCGCCGACATAGGGCGGATCGGACATCGCTCCGCGGATCAACGTTGTCGGAGTTCCCTTGTGCGGCAACACGATATCGCGGGCCAGTTCACTCCAGTACGACATCATCGCCGGTACGCAGATCCGCCAGCCGTAGCGCCCATTGGGTAGCGCGATGAGATGTTCGGCGAGTTCATCATTCACCTCGGCGGCCGGTACGTCGGCCCACGCGGCATTGACCTTCTCGGCCCGCGCTTCCTCGGCGTCGGGATAGTCCGGTGATGCCAGCGTGGCCTCGGCGACCGCGAGCATCCGCGTGCCGGGTAGGCCGATCGCCGGATCCAGCAACACCAGGCCTGCCACCAGATCCGGGCAGGCGGCCGCCAGGTGTAGTGCCGTCGCGCCGCCGAAGGAATGGCCCACCACCACGACCGGGTGGGAGGCCTCGGCTTCGATCAGGCTGGCCAGTGCGGCAACGTTGGCGTCGAGTGTCCACGGCGCCGACCACGACGAGCGGCCGTGCCCGATCAGATCCGGCGCCAACACCGTGAACTCCGCCAGGTGCTGCTCGGCCAGGGTGTGCCAGCGCCTGCCGTGCCCGGTCAATCCGTGGATCATCAGGATTTGCGCGGGGCCGGGCGGGCCGAAGCGGTTCACATGGAGTTCGTCGGGCACGCCACCATGCTGACACCATGGGGCGATGACCACCACATCCGGACCCGGTGCAGCACGGTCCGGTATCGGCGTGCTGCCGCCGTGGAGCCTGACCGTGGCGGCCATGCTGTGTGCCCAACTTGGAGGGGCGCTGTCGATGGACATCATCGCCACCGTCGGTCCGGCGGGGACGGCGTGGCTGCGGCTGACCTTCGGTGGGCTGATCTTCATGGCGATTGCCCGGCCGCGGTTCCGCGATATCGCCCGGCGTGATTATCCGGCCCTGCTCGCACTCGGGGTGGCCACCGGCGTCATGAGTACGGCGTTCATGTTCGCGATCGAACGCATCCCACTGGGAACCACCGTCGCCATCGAGTTCCTGGGGCCGCTGGTGGTCGCCGCCGTCCAGAGTGGCACCCGGCGGGCGTTGCTCTGGCCGGCGCTGGCACTGGTGGGTGTGGTGCTGCTCACCGAACCGTGGCAGGGCAGCGTCAATGCCGCCGGCGTCGGATTCGCCGTCCTCGGGGCGTTCGGCTGGGGCTGCTATATCGTGCTGACCCAGCACGTCGGGGATCGTTTCGAAGGCATCACCGGGCTGGCCGTCACCATCCCGATCGCCGCGTTGGTCGCCGCCATCGTCGGCATTCCCCAAGCCAGCGGACATCTCTCGCTGGGCGTCATCGTCGCGTCCATCGGCATCACACTGCTGTTCCCAGTCGCGACGTTCGCGTTGGAGATGCTCGCCCTGAGCCGGATGACGCACAACGCGTTCGGAACGCTGATGGCACTGGAGCCCGCGATCGGACTGACGCTGGGGTTGGTCGTGCTGCATCAGAAACCGTCCGTCGTTCAACTCGTCGGCATCCTGTTGGTCGTCGCCAGTGGCGCGGCGGCCCAGCGCGGCGGGTTGCGGCATGCGTCGGCCGACGGCCGCAGCCCGGAGTCCGGTGAGGAAGCCGTGGCGCTGCCCTACCCGCCCATGTAGGCGCCCTTTTTCTCCAACCGATTTCTGTCAGACCCTTCTGGTGTCATAGCGCTATGGGCATCGTTCGGGTCGTCGGCGGGCCGGGAACCGGTAAGACCGCCCGGCTGATCGATACCGCCGTCGCGCACATCGCCGATGGCGGCGATCCGGATTCGGTGCTGCTGTTGACCTCGGCCCGGCTGGCCACCACAACCCGCGGCGCGATCACCGCGCGGCTGCTCAACGCCGGGTCCGGCGGGTTATCGGTGGTGCGCGAACCGCTGGTGCGTTCGGTGCACAGCTACGCCTTCGGGGTGCTGCGCAATGCCGCGGCCCGCGCGGGAGATCCGCCGCCGCGTCTGGTCACCGGCGCCGAACAGGACGGTGTCATCCGCGAACTGCTCGCCGGTGATCTCGACGACGGCGCGCACGGCTGGCCGCGCCAGTTGCGGCCCGCGCTGAGCACGGTCGGGTTCGCAGGAGAACTGCGCGACCTGTTGGCTCGCTGCGCCGAACGCGGTGTGGACGCCGACGAGCT
>CALQLM010000176.1 GCA_943331415.1 Bifidobacterium breve | reverse complement strand
CCCGGGTGTCAAGGCGGGTCACGGGTCCTCCAGGTCCGACCGCAGGGCCCGACGACGCTCGATTCGGCGCCGGGCGTCGAAGTCGCGCATCCGTTGCGGGTAGCCGACCTTCTGCACGTCGTACACGGGAATACCCAACCGCTGGCCCACCCGGCGCGCGCCCGCGGGGCCGCCAGCCGGACGGCGGGTCCATTCCCCGTCGGCCGCCACCAGCACAATTGTCAGCGGCGTGACGGTGGTCTGAGGCTCGACATAGGCCTCGATACCGGACCGTGCGGCGGCCCACTGTCGCAGATACCTCAGGTCAGCGGCCGAACCGGAGTCATCGCGGCGCCTGCCACGGAACCTGTCGAACAGCCCCACCGTCGACCAACTCCTTTCCAGAGATCCGATTTCGATGGTGCCAGAGAAAATCACCGGGCTCTCGTGTCCCAGCCCGACGTCGGTAATGACAGGATGTGGACACCACGCTGTGGTAAGCCAGAGGCCGACCTGACGTTAGGAGTCAACGCGCATGGCCGTCTCCGTCCAGATGCCCGCACTCGGTGAAAGCGTGACCGAGGGCACCGTCACCCGCTGGCTTAAGCAGGAGGGTGACACCGTCGTGGCGGACGAGCCACTGGTGGAGGTGTCCACCGACAAGGTCGATACCGAGATCCCCGCTCCGGCCTCAGGTGTGTTGACCAAGATCGTCGCCCGGGAGGACGACACCGTCCCCGTCGGCGGCGAACTCGCCATCATCGGTGATGCCGGCGAGGCTGACGCCGCGCCGGCGGCTGCCCCCGTCGCCCAACCGGAGCCTGCTGCGGCACCTCCCCCTCCTCCGCCGCCGCCCCCGCCGACAGCCGTGCAACCCCAGCCCGAACCGCAGGCGCCGCCAGCCGTGACACCGCCGCCTGCGCCGCCGTCCGGCGCGTCGACATCAGTGCTGATGCCCGAACTAGGCGAGTCCGTCACTGAGGGCACCGTCACCCGGTGGCTGAAGAAGGTCGGCGACTCGGTGGCAGCCGATGAGCCGCTTGTGGAAGTCTCCACCGACAAGGTCGATACCGAGATCCCCTCGCCGGCAGCCGGAACCCTGCTCTCCATCACCGCCGAAGAAGACGTCACGGTTCCCGTCGGCGGCGAGTTGGGCAAGATCGGCACCGCCGGTGCGACACCGGCACCCGCTCCGGCGCCTGCGCCCGCACCCGCCCCCGCCGCGCCGCCGGTGGCTGCGCCCACACCCCCACCGGCGCCGACAGCGGAGCCGGCTCCTGCACCAGCCCCTGCCCCAACGCCGCAGCCGGTTGCTGCGGCGGCGACCGATGACGGCGGACCGTACGTCACGCCGCTGGTCCGAAAACTGGCCGCCGAGAACGGAATCGACCTGACCACCCTCAAGGGCACCGGCGTCGGCGGACGCGTGCGCAAGCAGGATGTGCTGGCCGCGGCCGAAGCCAAGAAGTCCCCGGCAGCCCCAGCGGCGGCAGCCCCGGCAGCAGCGACACCCGCCGCGGTCTCGTCGCCGCTGGCCCATCTGCGTGGCACCACCCAGAAGGCGAGCCGGATCCGCCAGTTGACTGCACGTAAGACCCGGGAGTCACTGCAGGCCAGCGCCCAACTCACCCAGACACACGAAGTCGATATGACCAAGATTGTCGGACTTCGGGCGCGTGCCAAGAAGGAGTTCGCCGAGCGCGAGGGCGTGAACCTCACCTACCTGCCGTTCATCGCCCGCGCGGCGATCGACGCACTCAAGGCGCACCCCAATATCAATGCCAGTTACAACGAGGAGACCGGCGAGATCACCTACTACGACGCCGAACACCTCGGCTTCGCGGTCGACACCGAACAGGGTCTGCTGTCACCGGTCATCCACAATGCCGGTGACCTCTCGCTGGCAGGTCTGGCGCGCGCTATCAACGACATCGCCGCCCGAGCCCGCTCCGGCGGACTCAAACCCGATGAGCTCTCCGGAGGAACGTTCACGATCACCAACATTGGCAGCCAGGGCGCGCTGTTCGACACCCCGATCCGGGTGCCGCCGCAGGCCGCCATGCTGGGCACCGGTGCGATCGTCAAACGCCCGCGGGTGATCATCGACGAGTCGGGCAACGAGTCGATCGGCGTGCGCTCGGTCTGCTACCTGCCGATGACCTATGACCACCGGCTCATCGACGGTGCCGACGCAGGCCGGTTCCTCACCACCGTCCGGCGACGCCTCGAGGAAGGCGCCTTCGAGGCCGAGCTCGGTCTCTGAGGTGGCGCCGCCGTCTGACACCCTGGTCATCGCGATCGCCGGATCCTCCGGCCTGATCGGCTCGGCGCTGGTGTCCGCGCTGCGCGCCGCTGACCACCGGGTGCTGCGGATCGTCCGCCGGGCACCGGGCAACGCGGACGAGTTGTACTGGAATCCCGACCGCGGCGAATTCGACCCGACCGGGTTGGACGGCGTCGACGCGGTGGTCAACATGTGCGGCGTCGGAGTGGCCGACAAGCGCTGGTCGGGTGCGGTCAAGCAGGCTCTGCGCGACAGCCGGATCGACCCCACCGAAGTGATCACCGACGCGGTGATCGCAGCCGGGGTCCCGGTGCTGATCAACGCCAGCGGCGTCGGCTACTACGGCGACACCGGGGGCCGCATCGTGGACGAAACCGCACCGGCGGGAACAGGTTTCCTGGCCCGGCTTTCGGCGGACTGGGAGGCCGCCACCGCACCGGCCCAAGACGCCGGAGTTCGGGTGGTGCTGGCGCGCACTGGTCTGGTGCTCTCCCCCTCCGGCGGGCTGTTGAGCAAGTTGCGACCACTGTTCGCGCTGGGATTGGGTGGACGGCTGGCCGATGGACGGCAATACATGCCGTGGATCAGCCTGGAGGACGAAGTCCGCGCACTGCTGTTCGCGATCGACAACGCGAAGTTGGCCGGTCCGGTGAATCTCACCGGACCCGCGCCGGTGACCAACTCCGAGTTCACCGCGGCACTCGGTCGGGCGCTGAACCGGCCCACACCGTGGCTGGTTCCCGGTTTCGCACTGCGCACCCTGCTGGGAGAGTTCGCGCAGGATGGCCTGCTCGGCGGTCAACGCGCAATCCCAGCCGCGCTCGAACGCGCCGGATTCACCTTCCGCCACAGCACCATCGGCGAGGCTCTCGCTTATGTCACGGCGCCAGGCCGTGACTGAGGCCCACGTCACGGCGCCAGGCCGTGATTAACGCCCACGCCATGTCGCCAGGCCGGGAGTAGTACCGTCGACCGGGTGCGGCAGTCCTTCCGATCGGATGCGAATCCGATGGAGATCCGGCAGCTCGGCAGCATCGACTACCTGGCGGCATGGCAACTCCAGCGGGAACTCGCCGATGCCCGAGTGTCCGGCGGGCCGGATACCCTTCTGCTGCTCGAGCACCCCCGGGTCTACACCGCCGGCAAGCGCACGGAGGCGCACGAACGGCCCCGAGATGGCATTCCCGTCATCGACACCGATCGGGGCGGCAAGATCACCTGGCACGGACCCGGTCAACTGGTCGGCTACCCGGTGATCGGTCTGGCCGAGCCCCTGGATGTGGTGAATTATGTTCGACGTCTTGAGCAAGCGTTGATCACCGTGTGCGCCGAGTTCGGACTGGATGCGGGCAGAGTCGAGGATCGTTCAGGGGTGTGGCTGCCCGCGACAACCGGGCGACCGGCACGCAAGATCGCGGCCATCGGAATCCGGGTCGCGCGCGGCACGACACTGCACGGCTTCTCACTGAACTGCGATTGTGACCTCGATGCGTATTCCGCGATCGTGCCGTGTGGCATCGTCGACGCCGGGGTGACATCGCTGAGCGCCGAACTGGGCCGCCATGTGGGCGTGGGGGATGTTCGGAACCGCCTCGCCGAGGCGGTATGTGACGCAATCGACGGCCGGCTTGCGGTACCGACTCCCGTACCATCACCACGGTGAGCGTCGAGCCGGGGTCTGATGTCGCCGGCGCTATTCCTGATGTCGCCGGCCCTGTTTCCCATGTCGCCGGCCAAGCGGCTCCGGCGGCTCCGGCGGCTCCGGGTAACCGCAAGTTGCTGCGCCTCGAGGTGCGCAACGCCGAGACGCCGATCGAGCGCAAACCAGCGTGGATCAAGACCCGAGCCCGAATGGGACCGGAGTACACCGCCCTCAAGAGCCTGGTCAAGCGTGAAGGTCTGCACACGGTCTGCGAGGAGGCCGGCTGCCCCAATATCTTCGAGTGCTGGGAGGACCGGGAGGCCACCTTCCTCATCGGCGGCGAACAGTGCACCCGTCGTTGTGACTTCTGTCAGATCGATACCGGCAAACCCGACGCGCTCGACACCGATGAACCACGCCGGGTCGCCGAGAGCGTGGCCGCGATGGGTCTGCGGTACTCCACGATCACCGGCGTCGCCCGCGACGACCTTCCCGACGGTGGCGCCTGGCTGTACGCGGAGACCGTGCGCGCCATCAAAGCGCTCAACCCGACCACCGGCGTCGAGTTACTCATCCCGGACTTCAACGGTCAGCCTGAACTCCTG